>DAHXOW010000038.1 GCA_027364665.1 bacterium
CAGTCGACAATTTTTGTCATAATTTTAGTTGTTTCCATTTTGGCTTTATTAATTACCAAAAGATTAATGAGGTCGTCGTTTCCATACGTATTTGTGGGAATTGTCGGTTTAATTCTTGGTCTTCTTGTGGGAGCTCTTTTATCTTACCCGTTGAGTTTGCTACCTGGAGTTTATGGTAAGTGGTTACCGATGATTGTTAATATTTTTGCGACTGTTGCCGTTCTGGATCTGGTTATGGCCCAAACAAAAAATTTTACTAAGCTGTTTAAATCTGTTGCAGTTGGTGAAACCGGTTTTGGCGGTGTTAATATTAATCTTTTGCCAGAAATATTACTTGATACCTCAGTTCTAATTGATGGGCGGATAATTTCGTTGGGTGAAAGCGGCTTTTTAACATTACCATTAGCAGTCCCATCGTTTGTGGTGGACGAATTACAGCGTTTGGCAGATAGTCGTGACGCGTCTAAAAAAGATAAGGGTAGACAAGGGCTCGAAGTCCTGGATGCGATTAAAAATAGTTCAAAATTATCTTTAAGAATTATTCAAGGTAATTCTAAAGATGGTCAAGTCGATTATAATATTATCGCCTTGGCCAGAGAGACAAGGTCTAGAATTTTAACCGCTGATGTGGTTTTAAGCAGATCGGCAACGGTTCAGGGGGTGACAGTGATGAATTTGCTCGATTTGGAACGAGCTCTAAAACCAGTGATTAATCCGGGTGATAATTTGGTTGTTTCGATTACTCAAAAAGGTAAGGAAAAAGGCCAAGGGATTGGTTATCTGTCGGACGGCAGTATGGTGGTGGTAAACAATGGGGACAAACTTGTTGGTTCATCAGTCCAGTGTTTGGTTACAAAAATATTTCCCACCCTAAACGGCCGAATCATTTTTGTTGATGAGGTAAGACAATAAATTAAAACAGGGTTATTTTTTGCCGAGAATAATACTAGAACGTACTGTCGCTATTGGAGATCGTATTGTTTCCCACAGATGAAGTATCTTGAACTATGTAGTGATACGTTACTCCTGGGGCTAATCCGGTAATCGTGACCACGTGATTTGTTGAAGAATCGTTGGATTCGCTTTGAAAAAAGGAATAATTACCGGCAACCGGACCGTATAAGACTTCTCCGTTGGCAACCTGGGTAGTAGTCCAGGTGATGGTAACGCTGGTTTGGTCTGTGGACCTGTTGGCCGAGACGTTGTTTATAGCAAACGGAACATTGGATACAAATGTAAAGCTCGAGGTGGTCGTAGCGGTTTGTCCTTGTCCGTCAGTTGCTGTGACAGTGAGTGTGTGCTGTCCGGGCGTCAATTGGCTAGGATCGTACAAATAACTCCACGGAGAAGACGATAATTTTGTAATTTGTTGATTATCAACACTAAAACTGACACTGGTAACACCGAACGGTGAAACCGGATTGGCCTGTAGGGTAACTGGACCTGAAATACTGGCATTGTTGTTTGGCGAAGTAATAGAAACGGTCAGTTTGTCGTTGGTGTTTGGATTGTAATTGGTTGTCGGAATACTTTGAGTGTTGTAACCGTTTGCTTTTGCCCAAGCTTCGACTGGATTTTCCCAAAACGGATCACTTGGTCTTTCCGAGTGTATTACTGTAAAGACTTTGGTTTCTACCAATGCCGGCGGAGTTTGGTCAGTGGCTAATTCATTTGGGTTTAGTTTATAAACCTTGACAGCCACGTTGGAGCTGTCAGGCTGGGTCGGCAGCTGTGCCGAATCACAGATATCGTTAATAATCTGTGAACTTGGAGTTAGGCTTGTTGGTTTTTTATTTGAGAAACGAGCTATTTGGCATTTTTCGATGCCGCTTGGCTGCACAAAATTTTCAACAGGCATGTTTTGGCTAACAGCTGTCATGTAATCATGCCAAATCGGAGCAGCGGCCATTGCTCCAGCTCCGGAATGAGTCATTTGGGCTTCGTTATTATTACCAACCCAGACCGCAGTTGCCACTTGTGGGGTATAACCAATTGTCCAAGCGTCCTTGTAATCATCTGTCGTGCCGGTTTTGGCAGCAACAGGACGACCATTTAGAATGAGATCCGAATGATAGCCAAATTCTGGTGCTCTTGCGTTATTATCTGACAAGATATTGGTTATTTCATAAGCAACGTCTGGATTTAGAACTTGTTTTGGCTGATCATGCCACTGTTCTATGGTCTTGCCAGACGAGTCAACGATTTTTAGAATACTGCTTACCGGATGGAATGTTCCGTTATTGGCAAATGCGTCATATGCACCGACCATGTCGGTCATTTTGACTTCTGCTGATCCCAAAACCATCGACAAACCATACTGGCTGGCGGGACCTAAGGTAGAAATTCCCAAGCTTTTTGCGGTATTGATCGAATTATTAACACCGGCGATCGCCAAAGCTTTAACTGCCGGAATATTCAAAGATTCGGCCAACGCACTTCTTATAGTTACCGGGCCCTGACCGTGCCCAGAGTAATCAACCGGCCATATCGTGGTTGGGCGAGATTCGTCGTAACTGCTCTCCAGATCAAACAATGTGTCACCAGGACTCCAGCCTTGATTAAATAAAGTTGCGTAGACAATCGGTTTGAAACTGGAGCCCGGCTGTCTTAGAGAAGTGGTAACGTTGACTGCTCCAAATTGTGGGTTGTTATAATCAACCGACCCAACCATTGCCAACATTTGCCCATTTTCAGCATTAATTGAAACCAAAGCGGCATTAGTCGCTTTGGTAGCTCTGAATATTGCCGGAGTATCCTTGGCAATCGCTTGTTCCGCTGCTTTTTGATCTTGTAAGTCCAGTGTAGTGGTCACGGTTAATCCTTCGCTATCTAAGCGCCGTTCACCAACCTGGCCTCCTCCGAGCATATTAACCAGCTGCTCGCGTACGTAGAAGACAAAATGCGGAGCAATAATGTTATTTGAAGGCTGAGTTATTCCGTCTGAAATACTGACTGTCATTGCTTTATCGCCGATTTCTTTCGATAAATAGCCTTGGTCGATCATATCTTGAAGATCTGTGTTTCTTCTGTCCTGAAGAGCGTCGGTGTGATTACCGTTTGGGTTATAATAAGTCGGCGCCTGTAACATAGCAGCCAAGGTGGCAAGATGGGCGTAAATTTTTGCTTTGTCATCTATGTTGCTAACGTTGTCCGGATTCATATCTTTAATGCTGGTACCGTAATAACCTTCTGCCGCAGCCTCAATGCCGTAATAATTATCGCCATAAGGCACAGCGTTAAGATACAGGGTCAAAATTTGATCTTTTGAATGAAGATGATCAAATTCTATCGCCAAAACAACTTCTTTTAATTTACGGATATAGGTCTTTTCTGTTCCTACTGTGCTAAAGCTGTTGCGAATTAATTGTTGAGTAATTGTTGAAGCCCCTTGCGCCTTGCTGTGGCTTAATACATCGACGACAGCCGCTCGAATAATCGATTTAATGTTTATTCCCGGTTCGTGGTAAAAATCTTTGTCCTCGATAGCGATTGTAGCGTCTTTGGCCGCAGTCGGAATATCCTGACTGCTGACTAATATTCTTAACGTTACGCCGTGAACATCATAAAGAAGATTACCATTACGATCAAGAATTTTTGTTGAACCATTTAACTGAAATTGAGCCAGTTGTTCGGGAGTGGGTAAGTCTTTTGAGAAAATTACAACCATTACACCCAGAGCAATTAAGATAACCCCGAGAGCCAATAAACCCCACTTTAAAAAGCGGCGCCAGGTGATTCGTTGTTTTTTGATGCTTGATTTAATTGTGCCTTTTTTACCTATGGTTAACCCCAGAGGATTAAAAAGCTTATGAAAACGACTTTTTTTATTATTACCCATTGTTTTATTATTGACGCTTGAGGGCCAGCCTTATTTTAGTTATGATAACTGCGTTTATATTACATTATCCTTGTTATTTTTGAAACAGGAAACACTTATTGATTAATTCTATTGATAACTTAATTAGTGAAGCGGTCATAGACTGTGGCTTTCCTTCATATGAGCCGGATGTTGTCTTAGCTCCGAAAAATCAGGGGGCCGATTATGCCAGTCCGGTTGCCTTGTCGATTGCTAAAACGATTTCAAGGAATCCAGTCGAAGTTGCGCAGGAGATCAGACGAGTATTAGACAAAAATCCCCTGATCAAAGAAGTAAAAGTTGCTGGCCCTGGTTTTTTGAATATCGTGATGAGTGAAACTTGGTTTGAACAAAAACTAGCCGCATCTGAAGTTATTGATAGGGATTTATCTCGGCGGAAAATAATTATTGAATTTTCCAGCCCGAACATTGCTAAACCGATGCACGTTGGACATCTTCGAACAACAATTTTGGGCCAAGTATTGGTGAA
>DAHXOW010000050.1 GCA_027364665.1 bacterium
CTGTTGGAATTATATGAAGGCAAAGCAAACCCGGGTAATATTCAAAAAAATGTTGAAGTGATCGAAAAGACGCTCAAAGAATTTAATATTGATGTAACGATGCAGGATGTCAATGTCGGACCGACGGTTACTCAATACACATTTAAGCCGGCGGAAGGGGTAAAACTTGCCAACATAACCGCTCGTAGCAATGATTTGGCATTGGCCTTAGCGGCAAAAAGTTTGAGAATGGAAGCGCCTATTCCCGGTCAAGCCGCTGTTGGAGTAGAGATACCAAATAAGCAAACGGCAACTGTTAGTTTGCGGGAATTGCTGGAATCATCTGACTATCGTAACAGTCGGGCCAAATTATCAATCGCCTTGGGCCGGGATGTGGCAGGTTCTCCGGTGGTGATTGATCTGGAAAAATTACCGCATTTGCTGATTGCCGGCGCTACAGGATCCGGTAAATCGGTGGCAATTAATGCGATTATCGTTACCTACATTATGAACAATAGTCCGGCAGACCTGCGTCTGTTACTGGTAGACCCGAAACGGGTTGAATTGACTGGTTATATCGGTATTCCGCATTTATTAACTCCGGTGATAACCGAAACCGATAAAACAGTTAGTGCTCTCAAGTGGGCGGTAGCTGAAATGGAAGATCGCTACCGTATCTTTGCCGATACCGGACATCGTAATATCGCCTCTTACAACGAAAAACCCGGCCAAAACGGCAAGCTGCCGCACATTGTGGTGGTTATCGATGAATTGGCTGATTTAATGGCAGTATCGGCCAATGATGTGGAGGCTTCAATCGTCAGGCTGGCACAAATGGCCAGAGCGACCGGTATTCATTTAATTGTTGCGACTCAACGCCCAAGTGTGGATGTGATTACCGGTTTGATTAAGGCAAACGTACCTGCCAGAATCGCCTTTACGGTTGCCAGTCAAGTTGACTCAAGAACTATTTTAGATATGGGCGGAGCGGAAAAATTATTGGGTTTGGGAGACATGCTCTATTTAGGAGTTGATATTGCAAAGCCGAAGCGTATTCAAGGCTGTTATGTCAGCGATAAAGAAATCAATGCCGTCACGGCTTTCTTAAAGAAAGATCAATTTGTGCAATATGACGAAGGAATCACAACCTTCAAACCGACTTCCGATGGTCAGGTGCTGGGCGGAGATGAAAATTTATCAGAAGACGCACTTTATCAACAAGCGATGACGATAGTGGTACAAGCTGGCAAAGCCTCGGCTTCGTTATTGCAACGCCGCCTGCGAATAGGTTATTCCAGAGCAGCTCGATTGCTGGATCTTCTTGAGCACGAAGGAGTTATCGGTCCGGCCGATGGCGCTAAACCGCGAGATGTTTTAGTTTCAGCCAGCGAATTGCATGAAGTTGAAGATAATTTTTAAATCTGGCACTATCTAAGTAAATTGCCATGACAAAAATATTTTAATTCAGAAAGCGGGTTGTTGGTGGTTAAAATAGGCAAAAACGATAAAAGTAAAATGGTCGCTGCTCCTTTGACAGTTGGCGAACTGTTGTATCGAACTCGCCAAAAGAAAGGGATCGATCTCTTGGAGGCGGAAGCAAAAACTCTGATTCGCGCCAAGTATCTTGAGGCTCTTGAGCAGTCAAAGTTTTATCAATTGCCATTACCTGTTTACACTTACGGTTTCGTACAGACTTATGCTTCTTACCTGGGTTTGGGAGCAAAAAAAGTTTTATCTCAGTTCAAAGAAGAGTATGGTCTGGCCAGTCGTTTGTCACTAAGCTCACTCGCGTATCAATCAAAGTTGGAAAAACGATCCATTGTTGTAACGGGCAAATTGCTTTGGAGTGTTTTGGCGTCTGTGGCTGTACTTTGTCTGGTGGGGTACTTGGGTTATCAAGTTCTTGGTTTTAGCGGATTACCCAATTTGACGATAGACTATCCACCGAACCAAGCGACACTGCATAGCGGATCCGTAACTGTGCGTGGCAGCACTGACCCCGGTGACAGTGTTGTAATCGGCCAACAGGCAATTCCGGTAGACGGATCGGGGAATTTCAGCGCGGCGGTGACTTTAAATCCCGGTGTTCAAACGTTGATGGTGGAGGCGGTTAGTCTGACTGGCAAGACCAGAGAAGTGACCAGAGTGGTTACTGTCAGTCAGTCGTCTACAATTAGTTTAAACACAATGAAAGGAAAAAATGACTGACAAAAAAGAAGTAAGACAGGATTCTGAAGAAAATCGGGCAGAAGCGTTGAAAATGGCCATTAGTCAGATCGAAAAGCAATTCGGCAAAGGTTCGATTATGAAATTAGGTGAAGCGACGGGTATTTTTGTTGAAACCATACCGACTGGTTCGCTGTCTTTAGATATTGCCCTAGGCGGCGGTATACCGAGGGGAAGAATAATTGAGATTTACGGCCCTGAGTCTTCCGGAAAGACCACTCTGGCGATTCATATTGCCGCTGAAGCACAAAAGCGAGGCGGAGTTGCGGCCGTAGTTGATGCTGAGCATGCTTTTGATCCAGAATATGCAAAAAATCTTGGCATTAATCTGGATGAATTGTTAATTTCTCAACCAGATACAGGGGAACAGGCTTTAGAAATTGTAGAAACCTTGGTTCGTTCCAATGCGGTTGATGTGGTGGTGGTAGATTCTGTTGCGGCTCTGGTGCCAAGAGCAGAAATTGAAGGAGAAATGGGTGATTCGATGATGGGCGTGCAAGCCAGATTAATGAGCCAGGCTTTACGTAAATTAGCCGGAGCAATTTCCAAATCAAAGACGACGGTAATATTCATAAATCAAATCAGAATGAAAATTGGCATTATGTTTGGTAATCCGGAGACGACTACCGGTGGTAACGCCTTGAAGTTTTATGCTTCGGTTCGTTTGGACATTCGAAGAAAAGAGCAGCTCAAAGAAGGCGACAATGTTGTAGGATCGCGAACAACCGTAAAAGTGGTGAAAAACAAAGTCGCTCCTCCGTTCAAGACTGCTGAATTCGATATCCTTTATGGTGAAGGAATTAGTAAAGAAGGAGAGTTGCTTGATCTGGGGGTGGTAGCAGGTTTGGTTAATAAATCTGGTTCGTGGTTTACATTAGGCGATGAAAAGCTTGGTCAGGGAAGAGAAGCAGCCAGGCGATATCTTAAGGCAAATCGAGCCATTGCTGAGAAAATCGAAGCTCAGATAAAGGCTAATACTTTGGCTAATTTAGTGACTCCGATGATGGGCGATGCAGAAGAAGAGTAATTCCAAACAAGGAAAAACGGACGGTTTTAATTATTGCTTGTATCTTTTAGGTATATCGGCTAAAAGCGTCTCTGTTCTCAGATTGAAATTGCAACAAAAGGGTTATTCGGAGCAGGAGACTGAACAGATCATTGATAAATTGACGCGCCTGAATCTGATTGATGATCAGCGTCTGGCAATTCAACTTGTTGATTATTATAAAAGAACCAGTCCAGTCGGCGCTTTGCGTCTAAAACAAATTTTATTGTCCAAAGGTATTCCTGGAGATATTGCAATCAGAGCCAGTAAGTTAAATGAAGACGAAGAAACCGAGCTAATTAAAAGGCTCTTGGATAAAAAGGGGCAGAAGAAACGATCCTTTGCCCAACTGGGACATTATTTACAATCGAGAGGCTTTAGCGGTCAGGCAATAAGAAGAAGATTGTCACAAGAATTCAATTCACTGGACTACTGGGGAGATGATTGTTAAAATGTATTTGAAATAAAGTGGAGGGACAATGAAACAGACCGTCTGGTTTTCTGAAGTCGGTAAAAAGGACGTATCAATCGCCGGAGGAAAGGGGGCCAATCTAGGTGAGTTAACTAGGGCCGGGCTGCCGGTGCCTCCCGGTTTTATTGTTACCGCTGATGCTTATTTCAATTATATACGCAAGACTGGTCTGGCAAAAAAGATTGATGTGCTTCTGAAGGGAATTAATCCCGAAGATTCTCGCAAGTTACAGGTAGCCAGTCGGGAAATTAAGCATCTGATCATGGAAACTTCCTTGCCTGCCAATTTAAAGGAAGAAATCACTGATGCATATGAGATGATGGGTGATGACGTAGTGGTTGCGGTGAGATCATCTGCAACCGCAGAAGACTTGCCAGATGCCTCTTTCGCCGGACAGCAAGCGACTTTTCTTAATGTCTCAGGGGGCTCTGAGGTGGTGAGGGCGGTTCAAAGAGCTTATGCATCTTTGTTTGAAGCTCGGGCAATCTATTACCGCATTATTAATCATTATGATCATAACAAAGTTGCCTTAGCCGTTCCGATACAACAGATGATCGAGAGCGAAAAATCTGGCATTATGTTCACCGTTGACCCCGTGACTTCTGACTTGACCAAAATTGTAATCGAGGCTGGCTGGGGTTTGGGTGAGGCAATTGTTTCAGGGTCTGTCACCCCAGATCGTTATGTTGTTGACAAAGCTAGCAATCAAATTGTCAACAAAGAAATTCATACTCAGACATGGAAGATTGTCAAGGCTGGACATGAGGGCGATAAACATGTGTTGGTTCCGCGCGGAGAACAAAGTGTTCAAAAATTATCTGATGAAGAAATCCTGGCTCTAGCGGCAATTGCCAAGAAAATAGAGGCTCATTACGGTTCCCCTCAAGATACCGAATGGGCGGTTCAGGGCGGTAATGTTTACATGGTGCAATCTCGACCTGTAACAACTCTTAAAGAGGCCAAAGAAGCCGTTCAGGTAACTTCTCCTGTTCCGACTACTAAAATCTCAGACGACCTGATTTTGACTAAAGGTGCGCCAGCTTCAATTGGTTCGGCGAGCGGTCCAGTAAAAATTATTCATAAGCCATCCGAAATTGATAAAGTGGTTCAAGGCGATGTTTTGGTGACCGAAATGACGACGCCGGATTATGTTCCAGCAATGCGTCGGGCGGCAGCAATCGTTACAGATACTGGTGGACGAACTTGCCATGCGGCGATTGTTTCGCGGGAATTAGGAATTCCTTGTGTCGTTGGTACTGGTACGGCAACATCGTCTTTAAAAACCGGACAAATTATTACTGTGGACGGGCAGAATGGCATTGTTTACAAGGGTAAAGTAGAGTTGAATGCTCAGCCAACGGTTGTCGCCCCAGTTGTTTCTGGCACTAGTCAAAACGTTGAGCAGGTTCCGGTAACCGGAACTAAGGTTTATGTTAATCTTGGGGAACCTGATTTGGCAGCTAAAGTCGCTGCTTTGCCATCGGATGGGGTCGGATTAATGCGAGCTGAGTTCATTATTGCCGGAATTGGTGAACATCCACGAGCGATGATGAAGGCAGGGAGAGGCGAGCAGTTTACGGATGCTT
The DNA here is from genome assembly GCA_027364665.1 of bacterium. Lineage (GTDB taxonomy): Bacteria > Patescibacteriota > UBA1384 > CAJBMM01 > CAJBMM01 > DAHXOW01. Next base: position 5,309 of record DAHXOW010000050.1, read on the forward strand.
TGGCTGAAGGAATCAGAACTATTGCATCGGCATTTAATCCTCGGCCAGTAGTTTATCGATTCACGGATTTTAAAACAAATGAGTATCGTAATTTGAAAGGCGGATCGGAGTTTGAGCCTCAGGAAAATAACCCGATGATTGGTTATCGGGGAGCGAGCCGCTATGTTAAAGAACCAGATGTATTTGCGTTGGAATTAAGCGCCATTAAAAAGGTTAGAGAGGGTTTTGATTTAAAAAATTTGCACGTCATGATTCCTTTTGTTCGCACGATCGATGAATTTATAGCTATACGCAAAATGATAGAAGAGGCCGGCTTAAAACAATCCAACGATTTTAAATTATGGATTATGGTTGAGGTGCCATCTGCGGTCATCCTGTTAGAAGATTTTTGCCAGGCTGGTATTGATGGCATTTCGATCGGAAGTAACGATTTAACCCAATTAACTTTAGGCGTGGATCGTGATAATCAAACATTGGCCGGATTATTTGACGAACGTAACGAAGCCGTTGTGGCTTCCCTAGAACACATTTGTCGGATCGGTCGTAAGTATAACGTGACTGTTTCTTGCTGTGGACAAGCACCTTCCGTTTACCCTGAAATAACTGAAGTTTTGGTAAGGGCTGGAGCAACTTCCGTTTCTGTTAGTCCGGATATGGTTTCAGCGACTCGTAAACTAGTTGCTTCAGTGGAACAGCGCCTGCTTCTATCGAGCATTCCGCAGGACAAAGATGAAGCGGCTTTGGACGTTATTCCTTAAAAATAAAGGTTTAACCGCATGGCCAAATCGGTTGTCATAAAATGTCAAAATGTGAAGAAGGTATTTTCACATGGTAGTGTTTCAGCAGAAGTGCTGCACGGTATTAGTCTGGAGGTATATTCCGGAGAATATGTCATCCTTTTTGGCCCTTCTGGATGCGGGAAATCAACCCTATTAAATATAATTGCTGGACTGGAGACGGTTACTGCCGGTTCCGTAATGATTCGAAGAGACGACATAACAAAATTTAACGAAAAACAGTTGGCCAGGCAACATCGAACAAGAATCGGTATGGTTTTTCAGCAATTCAATCTCATACGCACATTAAATGTTATAGATAATATTGCTTTACCGCAGGTGTTTTCTGGAATAAATCTTAAACGACGAATGCGTAGGGCGGAGCATTTGCTGGAAATTTTTGGTTTTCAAAAATATCGTAACTATAATCCAAATGAACTTTCAGGTGGACAACAACAAAGGGTGGCTATTGCCAGGGCTTTAGTTAATAATCCGTGGATAATGTTGATTGATGAGCCGACTGGCAATCTTGACTCTAAGGCAGCCGAAGATGTTATGCAGCTTATTAGACAATTAAACGAAAAGTCGAAACGTACCATTCTTTTGGTAACGCACAACCCTGATTATGTCACTCATCCTCATCGAGTGTTATATATGAAGGACGGCCAAATAACCCGCCAGGTGGTGAATCGCCCGATATCCGACGACATTGTTGTTAATGATGAAAACGACGAAGCTTTGTTGCGGGCAGCCGCGTTATCATCGATTAAAGATAGCCCTGGGGGATAGCAAATGCATTTACTTGATGTTATCCGATTGGCAACGCGTAATTTTCGCAATAATCGGTTGAGAACTTTTTTGACAATCCTCGCTGTGTCAATCGCAACGGCAGCCATTCTGTTTCTGGTTTCATTCGGTTATGGCTTGCAACAGCTGACGATACAAAGGATAGCAGACTCTGCGACTATCTCTACAGTTGACGTGACTTCAACGGCAAATCAATCTATTATTACTCTTGACCAGAATGCTATTAAACGTATCCGCCAGGTTCCCGATATAGTTACGATGGCGAGAGACATCGACGTTGCCGGTCAGGTTCAAGCTCAGAGCCTGGGGACGACGGTGGTGCATGCTATTGATAGCGAGTATTTTGTTTTGGCGGATATTCAACCAATGCGCGGCAGAATTTTTAGCGACAAGGAAACTCATGTTGCGGTGGTATCGAGTGGATTTCTAGTACAATTTGGCTTGCCTAATTCAGACAAGAGTCTCGGAGATACCTTTAAATTAACTTACAACGTTACGCAGGGAAATAATGCCAATTCAACCAATATCGCAGATTCGATCCCGTTCAGAATTATCGGGGTGGTTAGCGATGATCAAACTTCGTATGTATATTTGCCCATAGCCGATACACAGAAACTAGTTAGTGGGGTTCCGTATGCCGATATCAAGGTTCAGGCGACTAACCGCTCAACGGTTATTAACGTCAAAAACGATATCACCACCCTTGGCTACAATGCCACCGCGCCGCTACAGACCATACAACAGCTTAATCAAGTTTTTACCTATGTTCAAATTGGTTTGGGAGCATTGGGAATCATCGCCTTGATAATTTCTTCAATCGGAATGTTTAACACCATGACAATTGCTTTGTTAGAAAGAACAAGAGAAATTGGTGTTATGAAGGCATTGGGCGCTGCCAAGTCGGATGTCTGGAGAATGTTTTTGGCAGAGGCGACATTGATAGGCCTGAGCGGGGGAATAGTTGGGGTTTTATTAGGCGGTTTATTGGCTTTTACAGCCAACGGTGCTTTAAATATTTTGGCCGGAATATACGGAGGGCAAGCGGCAACGATTTTCTACAGTCCTCCCTGGTTCATTGCGGCAATTATTATTTTTTCTACAGTAGTCGGAATGATCACCGGGTTTTATCCTGCCAAACGTGCCGCTAATCTGAATCCGTTAATTGCATTACGCTATGAGTGATGAATATGTCTGATCAAAAACTGCTCGCCATCAATTTAATTTGTTGGTTAGTGTTTGAGTTTTCGGTTTTTGCCAGAGAGAAACAAAAGAAGGACAAAGATCGTGATGGCGTTTGGGTTGTGACAATGTTATTCGTAGCTTTTTTTGTCGGTTTCTGGCTATCTTCAACAGTAAAGATTCTTATAATCAACTCCGAAATTTTTCGTACAACGTTAGCACTAACGCTTATTTGGGGAGGAATCTTTTTCCGTCTCTGGTCAATTAAAACTTTAGGGCAATATTTTAGTACCAAATTATTAATCCAAAAGGACCACCGACTTATGACTGATGGCTTATACCGTTACTTGCGCCATCCTTCATACACCGGTACGCTGATTACTCTGGTTGGTTTTGGTGTGTTAATGGGTAGTTGGCTCAGCGTGATCGCGCTGTTCTGTTTGGGTTTTCTGACTTATGCCAAAAGAATTCAAAAAGAG
>DAHXOW010000064.1 GCA_027364665.1 bacterium
ATCAATCTTGATAAGGGAGTTCCGCTATCCGCAATTATTTGGCTGTGTTCCGGAATAATTGAAATATTGTTGGTTAAATTTTGAATAATTAACCCAGGAAACCCTGCATCAGAAAAAACTAAACGACTGCTTTGACCAATAACCATAAACGGGATGTCATTCTGACTACAAACCTTGACAGCTGCTATCAAATTTGACATTTCATTGGCTTGATAGAAAAAGTCTGCCATTCCACCCACGCGTAAAATGGTAATATCCTTCAAGGGAGCATATTCCCTGACCCCATTTCCAAGAATTGACCTTAAAACATTTGAGGTTTGGTCTGAGTCCATCGGCGATATTATAACAATTTTCCCGCTTGGCACCAATTAATAAACAGACTACGATTAAGATAGTTGATCGAACCTTAAAAAGGGAGGATAAAGAAATGCATTGCCGACGAGAGCCAGTGGCGCGTGATTTAGCGTTCGTTGGTTTTTCAAAAATGGACGACCCACCAGACGAAAACAATTATCTCTATGACTCATTTCCTGGCGAGCGAATGCAGGAAACGATTATCCCCATTACTTCCATGATGCAAGACAAGTCATTGATCGACATGGACACAACAATGCTCCGTGACTTATTTACCACAATAAAAGACGATTTAAACAAAAATATAAGCAAGGATCATAAATGTGTTTACATCACCTACGACGGAGAAGAACATTCGCATATACACTTGGCCTTGCTCAAATCTTTGCCTATTATCCTATTAATGGAGATGCAGGATAGAGAATTCTTCGCCAAAGAACATGAAAGATGTCCGAGTTGCGATATGGTCAAATATGAAGCTAATCATAAACGAAAAATTTTTGAATCGGATAATTTTATCGTTTTTTGTCCATTCGCAAGCGGCGATTGGTCAGTAAAAATAATGCCAAAAGATCATCAACCCGCATTTCATATGTTAGAGGATCTAATTGAATTTACAGAAATATTTTATTGTTTGCAGAAAAAACTAATAAAAATTACCCGTAACAAGATCGACTGGGTAATAAAATATCCAAATATTTCTGAATATCACTGGGAAATGCAACTGATTCCACATAGGCACGAAAGCATGTTCGAACGTGTCAGCGGAGTAATGATTTTTCAGGTTAGTCCAGAAATAGCAGCATGGCGGTTAAGAACTGCTACCCCCTGAGCTTGCTCAGGGGATTATTTTTGATTAATTCTGCTCCGATTTTCCAAACATCAGTTGCTCCAATCGTAAAAATTAGTCCTTTGTGCCAATCCTTAGTGACTGATTTGGCCAATTCAACAGCTTCCTGATTAGAACTGACTACCTCTGCTTTATCACCAATTAGCGCAGCCAACCTTTGGCTAGTTGCCAACTCAACATCCTCGGTGACTTCTCTTCCTTCCACCTGATAAACAGGCAACAATATAATCCGGTCCGCTGACTCCAACGACTTTGCGGTTTCGGTCATCAAGTGTGCCAGACGATTTGCTTGATGAGGTTGATGAATTAATAAAATCGGTTGATTCGGATAACGCGACCTTGCGCCTTGTAAAACGGCTTTGATTTCGGTTGGATGATGTCCAAAGTCGTCAAAAACCATGATGCGTTTATCTAATAAACCCAGGTATTCAAATCTTCTATCAACTCCTGGAAAATCAGCCAGGGCTGCTAAAGCCATTTTCGGCTCAATACCCAAACTGACAGTTAAAGCCAAAGCCGCTAAAGCGTCTAATAAAAAGTGATCACCAGGAGCCCTTAGTTTAATTGGCAAATGATAAGGAACAACAATTCCCTTTTCGTCCAAACAGACCGATCCGTGGCGAAGGCCATAGTCAATAATTCTTGCTTTGCTGCCTTCAGCCGCAAACCTAATATCTGGGTCATCGGCCCATCCTACTATTACATCACTAGTCTGCGACAGGTAATGGCGAAAGGCCTGAACATACGATTCTTTTGTCGGATAAGTATCAAAGTGATCGTGGTCAATGTTAGTGACAATAGAATGAGTCGGATTATACTCTAAAAAACGCTTTGCATATTCATCGGCTTCTATAACAAAATAATCGTTTTTGCCAATCAACGCATTTCCCGACCACGGCTTAAAATATCCGCCCAAAGCGACTGTAGGCTCAAACCCTGACTTTTGACAAATCCAACCAACCATCGCTGTGGTTGTGGTTTTACCGTGAGCACCGGCTATACCGATTCTAATTTTGGCCCGGTTAAAATAATTGGCCGCGGCTTGGGCAAAATTATAAGTTGGTATGCCCAAATTTCTAGCTTTTTCCAATTCAATATAACTAGCCGATTGTTCAGTAATAGCCGTGCTGTACCATACTTGATCGACCGACGAATCAATGCATGATAAACAATGCGGTATGTTGATTTTTATACCCCTGTTCTGAAGCCGTTGGACAGTTTGACTTTCTATTGCGTCAGAGCCACTAACCTTATACCCAGACTGTAAAGCCAAATCAACCAGATAAGCAGCCGCGGCACCACCGATACCGATAAGATAAATCTTCATTTTGCCACCTCCAGAATAATTGAGGCTATTTTTTTCGATGCGTTTTTTGGATTAATATTGGCCATATTTTCTCCCATTTCTTCCAGATTCTTGGAATCAAATATTAGCCTATCGATCAGGTTCTTTAAAGTCGTTCCTGTTAAACCAATTTCCGGCAAAACAATAGCTCCCCCGGCATCAGAAATAAATTGAGCATTGGTTACCTGATGATTTTGAGCAGCGGAAGGCAGCGGGATCAGAATAGCCGGTATCGCAAAATAGGACAAGTCGGCCAAAGTATTGGCGCCAGACCGACTAATAACTAGCCTGGCCAAATCAAGAGCCGAAGCAAGCGTTGGACGATCTAAGAATCCATCACAATAATAATGCTTTTTTAAACTCGCCGGTAATGATTTTTTTATCGCGAGAGCTTCCGATAACTGACTGGCCCCTGTTTGATGGATTACTTGAAACTGATCAATCAATCCAGACAACGTTTCCCATACGTGTCGATTAATTGCTGATGAACCCTGACTGCCACCTAAAACAACTATTATAGGCAGGTTGTCTTTAAAACCAAATTTTCTCAAACTGACATTTCGAGTGCTTTTATCAACTCGATCCCAAACAACCGGATTACCGCAAAAAACCGCTTTTTCAGCAATTGATTTTGGATAAAGACCAATCGGAAAACCGGTGCATAATTTACTTACAAATCTAAAACCTAATTTGTTAGAGAAGCCAAGAGCGGTATCAGACTCGTGAGAGACAACCGGTATTCTAAGTAACCCCGCAGCAAATATCGTTGGCAAGGCAACATAGCCAGATTTTGAGAAAACCACTTGAGGTTTAAAATTATATAAAGTCTTTAATGCTTGAAACATACCGCCTATAGCCAAAAAAGGATCGCGTAAATTATTCCAAGATGCATAACGGCGCAATTTGCCAACACTAATAGGCACAAAATCAATTCCGGCTTCATTTGCCGCAAATTCTTCCCTGGAATTAGCGGCCCCAAGCCATAATAGCTCAATCTGAGCCTTTTCTTTTAACGAATTAATCACAGCTAAAACAGGCTCAACGTGGCCGCCAGTTCCACCACCTGCAATAGCAATCCTAATCATTTCTAATCCTTTGTGGAAAAACGCGAAACATTTAAGAGTATTCCGGTTGCCGCCATCAAAGCAACCAGAGCAGTCCGTCCGTAACTAACAAAAGGCAATGGCACACCTGTCAATGGTATCAAAGAAACCATTGCGGAAATATTAATCATCGCCTGTGCAATAAACCAAGTCGTGATACCAGTAGCAAGAAGCATTCCGAAATGATCCGGTGATTTTCTGGCAATTCTCATACCCCGCCAAGCGATGAAGGCATAAACCAAAACAATCATAGCAGATCTTAAAAAACCAAGCTCCTCAACAATCACAGCAAAAATTGAATCGGTATGAGCCTCTGGCAAAAAACCGTTTTTCTCAACACCTTTCAAAAACCCGCGGCCAAACCAACCGCCAGAACCAATTGCAATTTTTGCCTGATTAATCTGATAACCCGATCCTTGTAAAGAAGAACTTGAATTAAGAAATGTCAAAACACGCTGCACGCGATAGGGCTCAATTTTAATAGCCAACCACGCAATCGTCAAAAGTGAAGCCACAGTAGCTACAATTTTGCTCAAATCGACCCCTGAAACAATATACATCACCAAAGATATTGAAAGCATGACACTTAACGTTCCCAGATCATGTTGTTGCAACAAAAGAAAGCTCATTAGTGCCAATACAACCAGAAACGGCAAAAAACTTTTCTTCCAACTTTGTATATCTTTATGCGACCCGCTGAACCAATCCGCTAAAAAAAGAATCAGAGTAATTTTGGCCAATTCGGATGGCTGTAAAGTCTGTCCAGCAAAGCCGACCCAACGATTTGCCCCATTAACCGATCCCTTGGATAAAACGGTAACAGATAAAAGCAAAACCAATGTTGCCACTGGCCATATCCAACGACGCTTAGCATATATATGATAATCAATTTGCTGAAAAAACAACCAAGCGACGATTCCAATACCAAAAGCTATAAGTTGTCTAATCAGAAAATAGGTTGAATCAGCTGGATTACCGGTCTGATAACGAGACAAATCCGCGGAAGCCGAATATAGCATCAGTAAACCGAAAATGGATAAACCGAAAATTGTCAAAGCGAGTGGAAAATCAATTTTTCCACGTTCACGAAATTTCATAAATCAAGACCCTTGACCAAATTAACAAACTGTTCAGCTCTATCTTTTGCATTTTTGAACATTCCAAAACTAGCACAACCGGGTGAAAACAGTATCGTATCGCCAGGAACTGAAAATTCAATAGCCTTTTCAATAATTTCTTTCATGGAAACCCCGCCATCGATCAATTTAGGAACGGATCTTTCGGCAGATTTAGTCGACTCTTGTAAAATTAGTTCACGAATCAAAGGACCGGTCTCTCCAACCAAAATAACTGCTTTTAGTTTGGCCTCAATTAATTTTTTACTTAGTTCGGTCAGATCAATATTCTTAGAGCTACCGCCAACAATAATTAATGAATCTTTCGGAACAGTTAAAATGGCCGCCATAGTCGCTTCGGGAGCTGTGGCATACCCATCGTCAATCCAGTAACGATCAGCAAATTTTCCGATTGATTCAAGTCGGTGGGACAAACCGGAAAAGCCAGGCAAGTTGTTATTGATGGAACGGTTCGAAACTTCCAATAATTTTGCCACAGTTAATGCAGCAGCGACATTGCTATTGTTATGTTCGCCAACAAGAGGCGATTTCGAAAGAGGGCAAATCATCTCAGATTGTCCGTCCCGATTAAAAATAAACCACCTTTCATCCCCTTGTCTGCCGCAATAAACACCATTATCCACTGATTTACGACTGCTAAACCACCAATTATTCGCCAAAGTAGCATATGAAAATTGCAGACTGGTCAATGAATCAGCATCAATTACGGCGATATCGATTTTAGTCTGATTGGCAACTATGGCCTGTTTGGCTAGAATATATTCCTTGCGATTTTTGTGATAATCCAGATGTTCGTTGGTAATGTCTAAAACGACAGCCATATTTGGGCTGGTTTTAATCCCTTGAAGCTGAAAACTGGATAGCTCTAAGACAACAATCTGTCCCGACAAGTCGTCAAATAACCACTCTATGAAAGTTTGTCCGAGATTACCAGCCAACTTAACTGGTTTACCAGATTTTTTCAACAAATAATAGATTAAAGATGCGGTTGTGCTTTTACCTTTTGTGCCCGTCACCCCGACCGTTTTAGCATTTGTATAACGTAAAAACAATTCTGTTTGACTAGTTACATTGATTCCAGCCTTTCTAGCTGCTACAAGCTCTGGCATCAGCCAAGAGATCCCGGGGCTTCTAATAATCAAATCGGTTTTTTCTAATCCGGATAGATAATCAGAGCCAGTTTTAAAAACAACGGTTCGGCCTGCTAATAATTTTGCCTCTGCCGACAACTGATCTAAAGATTTTGCATCTCTAATCTCAACAATTGCCCCTAACGATAAAGAGAAATTGGCCATGGCCACACCTTCTAGACCAGCACCTAAAACACAGATCCTTCGATGATTAAAAAGCTTTTTTAATTTGTCATCAATCATAACAAACCTCAAACAATTAATGTCCAACCAAAGCTAAGATAACACCCGCCATCGCCGCGACCGCGCCGATGACCCAAAAACGCATAGTGATCTTTGTTTCCGGCCAACCGATGGCTTCAAAATGATGGTGAATCGGGGAGGAAATAAAAAGTTTCTTACCGTTCCTCGCTTTTCGATAAATTAGCTGAATAATCACCGATAAAGTTTCGATTACAAAAACAACCCCGATCACCGGCAAAATAATGACGGTATTGGTTAACATTGCAATCACTCCAAGAGTGGCTCCCAGAGCCAATGACCCAGTATCGCCCATAAAAAATCGGGCCGGATATATATTAAACCAAAGAAATGCCAATAAAGCACCTACGACAGTAACACAAAACGTGGCTAAACTATAACTTCCTTGAGAAAAAGCAATTACTGCATATGCCAAAAAAGACATAATAGATAATCCCCCAGCAAGGCCGTCTAAACCATCTGTCAAATTAACTGCGTTACTCATGCCAATTAAAACAAACACAAAAAGGGGAATGAACCAATAACCTATAAAAATATCGCCCACCCCTGGCAAATGAACCCCCGGATGAACCAGGGAATCGCCCCAACCAAGCTTTACATAGAACCACCATGCTCCCACCGCAGCGATAATAATCTGCCAAATTAATTTATAACGACTGCGTAATCCTCCGCCGTTTGGGCCGATATGAAAAACATTCAGAAGCTCATCAATTAAACCGAGCGCGGCAAAAGCGATTAAAGTAAACAGTGGCAACCAAGTCTGGCTACGAACATTATTAAACAACAGAGTTATGATTAAGACAGACAACCATA
>DAHXOW010000073.1 GCA_027364665.1 bacterium
TATTTTTTTCAAAACCATGTGTCCATACCATCCACTGGCATTGCCCGCCATAACCATTCTAAACTCAGGAAATCTTTCTTTAACCATCTCAAACGCTTTAATCTGATCTAAAGTCCTCTTCATTGGCCTAATTGAACCGAGGCTCAAGATGGTAGGATCCTTAAATTTTGTAGACTTATTGGACAGCGTGACTGGCTGCAAGCTTACACCTTCTCGAATAATGATTATGTTTTCTGCCCTGAACCCATTGCATTCCAAATCGAGTTTTGTGCTATTAGAGACAGTAATAACAGGTAAATCGTTAAGTAAACGTAAATAAACTGGTTCGACCAGATAGCCAATAAGACTTAAGGGAAAAAATAATTGATAAAACCAGATTTCCCGACACAATTGGTGAAAAAACAGTATCTTTGGTTGTCTAATGTAGTATTTGGTAAAAAACGGCACAGTATTAACTACTTCGATAACTTTGTCTGGCCACTTTTTTAAGTTTCGCAGGTAATACTTCCGAGCCAACCAATAAACAGTCCAGCGATTGCCGAGGCGGATTATTTCGTAGCCATCTACGATTTCATCGGGTTTTGAGTCCGCGAAACCGGCGGTGATTAATTTAACGTGGTGACCATCTTTTACTAATCTCTTGGCTATTTCCTCAATAATAAACTCAGAACCTCCAGCCGCCGGATTCTTTCGGTCACGAAAATTAAAAAAAAGGATATTCATTATGGAGAATTAATCAACCACTTCTAAAAGATGCCGATGCGTTGCTTCATGAAAAGCCGCCGGCCTTCGATAATACTTCAGGATATTTTTCCGATAATAAATAGCCGCGGTATCTATCAACATTTTACGGATGCTTTTCCAATTAACGCCAGACGTCAAATCGTTGAACTGTAAATGAACCGGGGCCTCAAAAATTCGTCTATAACCCAAGGTCTTGGCCACGACCAGCATTTCCAAATCAAAGGCATATTGTTTAACGACAACTCTGGGGAAAATTCTGTCTGCGACTTCTTTCTTCAAAACTTTCAAACCGGTCTGAGTATCGCTGACTTTTAGCCCGAACATAAGGTTAATCAACAGATGATAAGCCGAACTGAAAATTCGTCTTTTCAGAGGATAGTTCACGACCGAAGCCGGATGGCGTTTACTCCCTATAACAATATCAGCATCAAAAACCTCAAGCATTTTGACAAAACGGTCAATATGGGCCGGATCAAAATCTCCGCCAGCGTCATAAAAGGTTACCACCGTTCCCCTAGCGTGATGCACGCCATATTTAATAGCATAGCCCTTGCCTCTGTTTTTCGAATAAGAGATCACTTTGACGTGAGGGTCCGTTATTGTCTCGGCCTCTGTTACCGTGCGATCGGTACACCCGTCTGCTACAACCAAAACTTCATATGGATAGCTGAAACTGTCCATGCCACTAACCAAAGTTAATAATGTCTTTTTGATTACTTTGGCCTCATTATAAGCCGGGATAATAATTGAGACGACTGTTTTTTTCATTTTAACTTCTTTATTATAACAATTGTCTAATAACAAGAAAACCAGCCAATTGCGGACAGCATAAGGTATCTTGACCGATTAAACAATTTAACAGTTCCGACGAGTTACGCACCGGAGAAACGTGAATTACGCCGCTATATGGCAAAAGCCTGGGAAGAGACTCCTGCCACTGGTCAAGCAGAGTTTTTTTGGCAGTTCCGTTCGGCCTGATCGCCAGCCGCTCTGGAGTTACCTCATGTCGCAAGTGCCACAAATCAAGGACTAGCGGTTTTCGAGTTAGACCAAATTTGGCAGCTCTTTCAATAATTTCGTCAATCGTCACCCACAATTCGGAATGAATTTCTATCAAATGACAGGTGTCCTCATCCTGACATTCAAAAACTGTGGCCGATTATCTCGGGTCGCTTCCCGGTAATATCTTGAAGCTGGCACAAGCATTTGTGGGTAAGTCTGGAAGATTTCGTTGTCGGAAATATTACATAGTCTAACAAAAGTCGGAGCGCCTGGTTTTTTCTTGCCGAACAACGCTTCCGGTAACGATCGAGCTGTATTCCACACACGTCGCGGATTGCCTCAATCGCCGACAGCGCTTTGTGCGCGCGGAGGTCTTTATTATCGCGAACCTTAAGCCCTCGAAATGGCAGGATTTGTAAAAAATCATATCCCGCTGTCCGAGCCGCCCCTGCAGCCTTAACTGGAAACCAGGCAGCGAAAGGCAAGTATGGCGCCACACTAATATCGATTCTCATTTCGTGCTATCTTTCTGTCAATAACAGCCACGATGATCCTGTAATAAAATTAAAGATCTTAACTATGATTGGAATAGTTTAGTATTTTAAATCACGTTTTCGCCAATAAATCAATTAGTTAGGGCGATAAATTTTCATACCACAAGCCATTAACTCTTTTCTGGAAATACTTCTTTAGGTAAACTGATAATCAGCTTATGGAAGAATCGCCACTTATTTCTATTGTGATTGTTAATTGGAACGGGGCCCGTTGGCTTAAAGACTGTTTGCGCTCTTTAGAAGCCCAGACTTATCCTCGGTTCGAGGTAATCGTGGTTGATAATGCTTCAACTGACGACAGTTTGACGCTGTTAGCAGATCATTTTCCTTGGGTAAGAGTCATTCGCTCAACACAAAATCTTGGATTCGCCGGAGGAAATAATCTGGCGCTGCATCATTATGCCGGTGAATATTTAGTTTTGTTAAATAATGATACCGTAGTTGCGCCTGATTATCTTGAACGATTTTTACGAATTTTTTTGGAGCGCAAAGAAGTCGGGATTGCTCAGTCAAAACTGATTCGCTTGGAAGACCCGGACAAACTAGATACTTGTGGTTCTTGGTGGACCAGGTCAACATTACTTTATAATTTTGGCCACGGAAAAGAAGCCAATCTGGAGAGATATAATCAACCCTTACGCATGTTTTCCGGTAAAGGGGCCTCATTAATGATTAGAAGGGAAGTCATTGATCAGGTAGGACTTTTTGATAATGCCTTCTGGTGTTACTACGAAGAGGTGGATTTTTGTCACAGGGCAGGCTTGGCTGGCTGGCAGGTTTGGTATTGGCCGGCCGCAATTTGCTGGCATGCCGGAGGGCAAACGGCCGGTTCTTTTCCGAGCAGTTTAACTATTTATCACGATCTGAAAAATCGTTTTCGTAGTTATCTAAAAAATTTCAGCTTCGGGAACCTGCTCCTGATAATGCCAACAGCTCTGCTTCTTAACGGAATCCAGGCTTCGACCTGGTTAATCCGGCGCAAAACAGATTTATTTGCTGCATACTGGAAGGCCGTTGCTTGGAATATTGGTAATTTACCAGACACTTTGAGGGAAAGAACCCGGGTAAAGCGTCTGCGCAAAATCACAGATGAACAACTGCTGAATGCAGTCACCAGACATCCAAAAAACAGCTATTATTATCATTCGCTTTTTACCGGGCTCGAATATTATTCAGACGAATTCTAAAAGTTTCTATTTTTTTCTGAAGTAAGCCGTTTTAGGCTAGTACTAGCCTGGTAAATTAACAAGTCAACCCAGCACT
>DAHXOW010000003.1 GCA_027364665.1 bacterium
AATTACTATCTGGTTAAGGTAATTTACGGCGGCAGTCGGAGAATTTAGATAACCGGTTTGACTACCAGGTTGGTGAGCTTGGCCATATTGCCAGATTATTTTTTTGTCCGAGAGTTGCAGATCAATTACCAAATTGCTTTGTTCAAGGATTAAGACCAGATTTTTCCCTTGATTGGTCAAAGTAAAACTCTCGACATCGTCGTTTAAAGATTTGTCTTGAAAGAGCTGATTCAAGTCCAGACTCCAGACAATTTGTTTTCGGCTATTTACGGCAATTATCCGATTATTGTCGTTATCAGCAATAAACAAATTACCCGAGAAGGCATTCGGATTTGCCGGGGTGCTATCGATCTCTTTTTGACTGGCAATGTTGTTTGACGGGTTGTTGTTTTTATCAAAAACAGCCCGGAACAGACGGCCGTTGGTCGTATGATTGACGACCAGACCCAGAATAATCAAAGCAATAATCGTAAGGAAGGCGTAGCTCAACCAAATGACATTTAAATTTAAGTTACGCAGGTATTTTCTCATTTTTCTCTTTAGATTTAGACGCCAACAACACCGACAATGTTTGTGCAGACGCTTTTTCCCATGAAAAATTAGCGAGTTGTTTATTGCCTTCATTAACCATTATCTTTTGTCTATCTGAATTGTAAAGCACTTCAATGATTGTCTGACTAATCGAATCCGGGTTATCGATCTCGTTAATATATTGTGCCGCTTGGCCGGCAACTTCTGGAATCGACGAGTTATTTGCTGCTAAGACCGGAACACCAAAGGAGAAGGCTTGTAAGATTGGTAAACCGAACCCTTCATATAACGAAGGATAAATTAAAACCGAAGCAATCGACAACCAATTCGCCAGTTGTTGATCATTTGCGCTGCTGATATGTTTTATTTCCGCTCCTGCGCCCTCTGCCTCATTAATAGCCTTGAAAACGTCTCCGGCCATATATCCTTTTTGACCGATTAGAACCAGCACTGGAGCTTTGTTCAGATTATGATCAATCCATGGTTGGCGTTTTTTGATAATTGGCATTGCCTTGATAAGCGGGATTTGATTCTTCCGTTTTTCTAATCTGCCGATTGATAAGATAATTTGCCTGTCTTTAAATTTCTCAATATCTTCCGGCAAAGGATTTTCCGGACTTGGCAGGGGTATCAAAGCCTCCGGTATTTTGTGGAGACTATTGTTGGGCAAGCCCAAGAGTTTTTGACAGTCGTTGTATGTTGATTGACTTGGCACGATAATTTCCGCTTTTTGTTTTTTGATTCTGGCAATGGCCGTTTGGTGTAAGTTAAGTTGTTGTTTCGAGTAGCCGTCCGGAAATTTTATCCATGCTAAATCATGTATTGTCACGACTTCTGGGCAAAAACGAAGAGGAGGTAGCATATAACTGGGTTGAAAAAAAACATCCGGCCGTCTTCTCCAAAGCTCAAATGGCAGCCGCAATTGGGTCCAATATTTTTGACCGCTGACAATAACTTGGTGTTGGTCGAAAGGCGCAGGCAGAGTTTCGGGGCTATAAAGCCTGAACTGTTGGTCAGACGAATAATTCAACAGGTAGCGAATAACGTATTCGGAATAACGTTGTACTCCGGTAGGGTGTTGACTGATTAAGTCGGAAGCATTAATTCCTATTATCATGATTGATATTATAACAAATCATAATTATTTGTATGACCAAAGTATCGATCGTTTAAAAGCGTCAAGTTTTTCAACTGCCACCAGGGTTCCCCTAGCCACACAGTAGAGAGGGTCGTCAGCTAATTGACAAGGTACTCCGGTAACTTTACTCATCAAAGTGCTGAAATGCCGTAACTGTGAAGTCCCGCCGGTCATGACAATCCCTTTATCCATAACATCGGCCGCTAATTCTGGCGGGGTGTTTTGCAGAACGGATTTAACAGAATTAAGAATAATCGCAACCTCTTCTCTGACACTTGACATAACGTCATTTGAGGTAACGATAACGCTCTCAGGTAATCCAGTAATAGCATTACAACCGGAAACTTCCATCGACAGTTCCTTTTCCAGAGGCATAACCGTTCCGATTCTGATTTTGATTTCCTCCGCGGTTTGTTCCCCGACAACCAGATTGTGTTTTTTTCGGATGTATGAAGCGATTGCCGCGTCTATCTTATTGCCTCCCACTCGAACAGAACTGGATGAAACAATATCGCCTAAAGCAATCACGGCTACTTCTGTCGTTCCCCCGCCGATATCAATCATCATATTGCCGGAGGGTGTATTGATCGGAATACCGGCTCCCAAAGCAGCGGCAACAGGTTCTTTTATTAAGTAAGCGTTTTTTGCCCCAGCCTGAGTAATTGCGTCGATCACGGCCCGACGTTCAGTCGAGGTGATTCCTGCGGGTATTGATACCATAACATCTGGTTTAATAAAGCGTATAGACCCGGCAGCTTTATTTATAAAATGGCGAATCATGGCTTGAGTTATTCGATAATTGGCAATTACTCCGTCACGCATCGGATGGCTGGCGATAATTGATTCGGGCGTGCGACCGAGCATTTTTTTTGCTTCTTCGCCTATTGCAACTACCTTATTATTGGCGGCTTCCAAGGCAACAACCGATGGCTCAGTTAAAATCTGTCCTTTCTTCGGAATGCTTACTACTACGTTGGTTGTTCCTAAATCGATTGCAATTCTGCGAGCCATATTGCCTTTCAAGTAGGCACATTATACAAATTTTTACTTTTATTTCAAACTAAAATTTGTTAAAATCGGAGTCAAATCGATAAAATGAGTAGCAAAAAATCGAGAAGAACTTATTTTAGATCTCTGTGGTGGCGCTTTTTCGGTATCGCAACTTTTCTGTTAGTTGCCGGAGTTATCGTTGTGTACGCTGAGGGGTATCAATTTAATTTTAATAATCTGACTTGGCAAGCAACAGGGGCAATCAATATCGGGGGCAATCAGCAGGGCCTGGTTATCAAACTGAACGGTGTTGCCGATGGAAATAGTCTGCCGTTTAATCAAACCGGTCTGTCCCCTTCCTCGGGTTATTTGGTTCAAATAAGTAAATCAGGCTTTATCACCTGGTCCAAAAATTTTGCCGTGTCGGCTGGTTTGATAGCTACGGATCCGTATGTCCGTCTCTTTCCGAGTAAGATAACGGCTCAGATAATCAACAACACCCCGGATGTTTCTGGGATGTGCAACGATAATTTGCCGAATAGTTCAAGCGTCTTGACTGAAAATGATTTGGGCGAAATACGTAGTGGCAATAATCTTATCACCAGATATTCAAGTCTAATTAACGACGCCTGCTGGTTTCCTGATGGGAATCATGTGTTATATTCAACCGATGATCAATTAAGAGTTATTGAGGCAGATGGAACAAATGACACCCTTCTGTATCGATCCGCAAGCCAAATTATCAAAATTGGAGTAGACAACAGCGGCTCAGATCTTTATTTTCTGACCGCTGACAATCACTGGTATAAGATTAATTTACAGTCATAGAAAGATTATTGAACTGCTGGTAGATCGCTGGAACCTGTAGGTCCGGAAACCGGTACAGGATTTTTGCTGGCAGCCGGGTTGTCTGGTTTGGCGATAATAATCAGGCGATTAAGATTGGTTCCAATAGGTGTGCAGGTCATTAAGCTGAGCTCCGGCTGATTACCGATATCCATAACCGAAATATCGTTTGGCGAAACGGTTTCTATTTTGTTTACCGTATAATCATACTCTTGATTTTGATAAGTTATGATAATCTGATCGCCTACAGACAAATTGGGTAACAAGGCAAACACCTGTTTGTAGTTGCCTTTGGCCCAGATGTAATTTGAGCTATGTCCGACAATAAAAATATTTCCAGCCTCTCCTGGTTTGGCAGTCCCCTGAATCTGAGCCACGCCACTCTCTAAGCTATCCATTACGGTTTGATTTTGATTTGGCACATCCCAATTGATAGGAGCGTTAAGATTCAATTTAGAAATTATTAAACGATTATTAGGAAGATTATTTTGGTTATTTTCTTGTTTTCCGACAGTCGTGACGTGGTTGTCGGGAGAAGGAAGAATCGGATTGCTGGTAATAGCTTGTCTGGTATTAACCGAATTGACCGGAAAAGCAGTATTTCTGGCTACATAACCAAACTCGATCCATAACGCTGGAGCGTTGATGATTGTGTAAAGTATCACAAATATGACAACGACATGGAAGAAAAAGTTGATAAGTTTGTTTAATAGTCTTAATTTTCCGGAATGTCGTTTTTGCTGACTTAAAAACAAATGACGAATGTCATCTTCACACAAAACGGTTTTATTGGATGTCTCGAAATAATCACTAAACATTTTGCCCTACCTTTATTAGGTAGAAGCAAATTATAACAATTTATTGCATTTTTGTCAAGATGGTGGGCTCGGTGGGAGTTGAACCCACACTCTGTTTCCAGAACTGGATTTTGAGTCCAGCGCGTCTGCCAATTCCGCCACAAGCCCTTTTTTTGATACCCACAATATATCATACTATTTGTTGGCTGACTATTTGTGTTAGACTGTTAATGCTTAGGGAGTAATATGTCATTTGCTGATTTGCAATCCAAGCTAGATTCAAGCGATATGTATTCGGAGATTGGTCGTTTTGTTGATGTGTTTTCATCAGCCTTTTCGGAAGGCAGAAAAGTTAAACTCCCTCCAGAATTTTTATCAGCGAAGATGGTCTTGGGTTTAGGAATGGGCGGATCAGGAATGGGGTACAAACTACTTCGTTCTCTGTCTCAACATTTTGGCAACGTTCCCTTAGAAATTGTTTCTGATTATAATTTACCTGCTTACATTACAACATCCACGATAGTATTCTCTACCTCCTTCTCCGGTAATACGGAAGAGACTTTATCCGCTACCGAACAGGCTGTAAATAAAAAATTACCGGTTGTTTGTCTGACTACGGGCGGACGTTTGGCGGATTATGCCAAAGAAAATCATTTACCCTTATTTCAATTCAATTATCCGGTTGCTCCTCGGGTTGGCTTACCTTATACTTTTGGGGCCGCACTCGGCATGTTTGTTGAATCAGGGTTGCTTAATTTACCTGTCTCACAGATCGAGTCGAGTTTTGACGAAGTTCGAAATTTGATGAAGAATTGGCAATCGCCCGATTCAGAGACAAATCCAGCTTCAGAGTTAGCTAAATCACTTGTTGGCAAACAAGTTTTTGTTATTGGGGGAGGCATCATGGAGTCTGTCGCCATTAGATGGAAAGGACAGATGAATGAAAACGCTAAAACAATTTCTTTCACTGAACCTATGCCGGAAATGTGTCACAACATGATATTGGGATTTCAAAATCCAGCCTCGGCGCGTAAAGAAAGTGCGGTAGTTTTTCTGACCTCGCCTTTTGATCATCCGCGTTATGCTAAACGTTATCAGATAATCGGTTCCCTGTTTGAAAAAGACGGCAGCCTGGTTTATGAAGCTGCCTCAGCAGCCAAATCGTCTTTGTTTTCCAGTTTGCTTTCACAAATTATTTTTGGTGATTATGTCAGTTATTATCTGGCCCTGTTGAACGGTGTCGATCCTGTCGAGATGGAGAGAATCGATTATTTAAAACAACGTTTGTCAGCCTAAGGAGGAACCATGGGTGAAGAAGAAGTGAAAATCAAAGGTTGCGTCGCAATTATCGAAGATGAAGAAGCTATTCGTGAAATGTATCGCACCAAATTTACCATTGAACATTATCGGGTAATTGAGGCGGCTAACGGTAAGGACGGATTGGAATTAATTAAAAAAGAAAAACCGGATATAGTTTTGCTGGATATTTTTATGCCGATTATGAACGGATTTGACGTTTTGACCCGTTTGAAAAATGACCCTGATCCTTTGGTGAAAAAAATTCCGGTTTTGATTTTGACTAATTTAGCTGAAGATGCCGGATTCGAACGAGGTATCGGGCTAGGAGCGGCTGGCTATGTGATGAAAGTTACACGTACCCCCGATCAATTAGTGCAGTTAACCAAAGCGGTTATTAAAAGTAGTCAGGACGGTACGTCTAATGCTGGATAGTAAAGCCAAGCATCTGCCTCTTTTGTTGATCATATTGGATGGCTGGGGAATAGCCCCAAGTTGGGGCGGCAACGCTATTTCTCTTGCCAAATTGCCGACATTCAATGATTTTTGGCGGAATATGCCTCACACTCAGCTGCAAGCATCAGGCGAAGCGGTGGGATTGCCACGAGGCGTAATGGGTAATTCTGAGGTTGGACACTTAAATATTGGAGCCGGTAAAATCGTTAAGCAGTTTTTACCGTTAATAGACGAACAAATTGCCAACCGGGAATTTTTCAGCAACCCTGTTTTAACGAGATCAATACAAAAAGTAAAAGATAAACACGGGACTCTCCACTTAATGGGTATTTTCTCGGACGGTAGCGTGCATGGTCATATCCGTCATTTGTTTGCCTTACTTGATCTGGCCAGACTATTGGAGGTTGAAGATGTGGCGGTTCACGCTTTTACCGACGGCCGTGATACTGATCCGACTAGCGCCTTGAATTATCTCAATATGTTTGAAAAATATGTCAAATTGACAAAAAGCCCGGCTAGGATTGCCACCGTATCGGGCCGGTTTTATGCCATGGACCGGGATAATCGCTGGGAAAGAACTCAGAAAGCCTATAATGCAATTGTTTATCACCAAGGGCGCCAATTTTCTTCCGCTAAAGAAGCGATTACTCAATCTTATACTGACGGGGTGATCGATGAATTTATAGAACCATCAGTAATTAATGATCATGAAAAAGGTTTTACTAGTTTGAAGAATGAGGACTCTGTTATATGTTACAATTTTCGTTCAGATAGAATGCGACAATTAGTCAGAGCTTTTTGCCAAGTCGGCGTTAAGATGGATCTAGGCAAAAATCCGCCTAAACCGGATATCGTGACTTTTACTGAATACCAGGCAGGATTACCGGTAAGTGTTGCTTTTCAGCCGGATTTGGTGGAAAAATCTTTTTCGACTGTTGTTTCTGAGGCAGGTTTAAATCAGTTTCATATTGCTGAAACAGAAAAATATGCCCATATTACCTATTTTTTTAATGGCGGTATTGAGTCTCCTGTTTTAATGGAAACCAGAATGGTTATTCCTTCGCCCAAAGTTTCGACGTATGACCAGGCTCCAAAAATGTCTGCTGAACCGATTACGGATGAATTGATAAATAAACTTGTTGCAGATAAAACGGATGTTTACGTCATTAACTACGCTAATGCTGACATGGTTGGTCACACAGGAGACGTTCAGGCAACCGTTACAGCCGTTGAAACGATAGACCATTGCCTTTCTAGACTTTGGTCAAAAGTGAGAGAAAAACACGGCACGATGATTATTACAGCGGACCATGGCAATGCGGAAGAAAAAATTAATCCTGATAATGGGATGCCGTATACCGAACACACATCAAATCCGGTGCCCTTTATGATTGTCAGTGACGAATTGGACTTGCGTAAATTAAAGTTAGCCCCTGGCGGAGGCTTATCTAACGTTGCTCCAACGGTCTTGCAAATCATAGGTTTGCAAAAACCGTCAGAGATGACCGCAGACTCGTTAATTGAAAGTCAATGATCTTGGTGTACAATGAAAGTAGATGGATAAATATAAATCGGTTATTTTATTGATTTTGGATGGTTGGGGTGTGTCACCTTCATGGGGCGGGAACGCAATCAGTATGAACAACCCGGACATAATGAATTATTATTGGCGAAATTATCCGCACACTGTTCTGCAGGCATTCAAAAAGATTGTTGGTCCGAGCGGAAAAGTCGGCAATTCGGAAATCGGTCATTCAAGTATCGGTACAGGTCGCCTGATTTTTCAGGATATGACAAGGATCGGCAACAGCATTATAGACGGGTCATTTATGACCAATCCGACACTATTAAAGGCTGCAGACTATGTCAGGGCACATAATTCCGCGCTACATATTTACGGTCTTTTATCCGACGGTGGTATTCATGCTCATGTGGATCACGCGATTGCTTTGGCGGATTTTGCAAAATCGCAAAATATTACCAAGACATATTTTCACTGCGTTCTTGACGGACGAGACGCCGGGGCAACCAGCGCTTTATCGTTTATCAGTCAGTTGGATGACCGGTTAAAATCGAATAACCTCGGTCGGATTGCCAGTCTGGTCGGGCGTTTCTACGCTTTAGATCGTGATGAACATTGGTCGCGCATCGCTGTTGCCTATAAGGCGATGGCAGAAGGTATAGGTGATCGTTTCTCAACCGCTGAAGAGGCTATCTCGGCGATGTATCGCAAAGGTTTTGAAGATGAATTTATGCCCCCATGCGTTATCAATGACGGGACGGGTCCGGTAACGATAAAAGACGGCGATGCGGTGATCTGTTTTAATTTCAGAGCGGATCGCGCCAGGCAACTTGCCCAAGTATTTTTGGGGACTCATAAGTTGGGTATGTTTTTCCATTTGCCAAAGGATTTATTTTTTGCCGGCATGACCTCGTATCGTTTGCCTGAGCAGAAAAATATTATTTTTGATCCGATTCCAATCAAAAACCCACTGGCCAAGATCATCTCGGATGACGGGTTAAAACAGTTCCATATTGCCGAGAGTGAAAAATATGCCCACGTTACCTATTTTTTCAACGGAGGCAGAGAAGATGCTTTCCCCGGTGAGGATCGTTTGTTTGTACCCTCGCCAGATGTTATCTCATATAATCAGGCTCCGGAAATGTCAGCCCAGAAATTGACCGACGAATTGGTTGCCAAGCTGCATTCCGAACGATACACATTGTTGGTGGCTAATTATGCAAATGTTGATATGGTTGGGCATACCGGCGATATCGCCGCTGTCGCCACTGCCGTGGCAACGGTTGATGCTCAAGTTCGACGAGTTATTCAGGAAGGTTTACGCCAAGACGCGGCGATTATTATCACCGCCGATCACGGTAATGCCGAGCAAATGATCGGTTTGCACCGTGATAAAACCAGTGAAACAATGCACACCCTAAACCCCGTTCCTTTTATTTTAATTGCCAAAAGTCTGGCAAAAGGTGCGGATAATTCTAAACCGGATAATCTCCTTTCGGATATTGCTCAATCCGAACATACTTTAGCGGATGTAGCCCCGACAATTTTAGAGTTACTCGGTTTATCTAAGCCGGATGAAATGACCGGACACAGTTTAATCGGTCAATTAAACTGATCTGGATTTTTTAGCTCTATTTTGTTAAAATTCCATACATTATGGGCCTGTAGCTCAGTTGGCTAGAGCGCCTCCATGGCATGGAGGAGGCCAGGAGTTCAAGTCTCCTCAGGTCCACCATATTTTTTAATTTATGTTAAATATAAGGCGAATAATTCGCTTTTTTTAGTTTCCGGGTAATAATTTTTATTAATCAAAGTCGGTTTTATCCCTTATCCTATATATAAATATATACCGATGATACTTAATATTCTAAGTGAACGGTATTTCAAATAATCGCTATCTTGTTATAATGCGGCTAACTTGAGGACCTTAATATTTCGGATCGG
>DAHXOW010000017.1 GCA_027364665.1 bacterium
CTAAGATTAAATTTATTTAAATTTGGAAAAAAATAATAAATTAGTAAAAATATATATTTTATCCACGAGCTACCAGATTGGATTAAGGCAACAATACTAGTGCTCGAATGACCGATAAGAAAAATGGCCAGACTATAAATCATCCCCATAATAGTTGATGAAAAACTGGAGAACATTAATGCCAAAGCAGTTAATAAACACAATTCAAGATAGATATAAAATATAGCTAATATTAGAGAAATGTTGATAGCTTGCCAGCCTGCTTTTGCGAACAATAATACCAAAAACGTGATAGACATGAGTGAAATTAATGTGAACATAGTCAGGCACAACCCGGTAAATTTACCGATAATAAACCACGATCTTTTAAGCGGTCTTGCTAAAATCATGTATGCAGTATGGTGATCCAGTTCTTTATTCAGGCTTGAGCCACTTGCAAATAGAGTGATGATTACTCCAAAAATGAAGATGCCTGTAAGTCCAAAATCAATAATTATTCGATTATTTTGGTCTAAAGAAATTGATCCTAGAAAAAGTGTGGTACCGAGCAAAAGTATGGCAAATACCAATAAAACCAATAGAATGCGATCTCTTATCAGTTCTTTGTAAGTATTAATAGCGATAACTTTAATTGATCTAAGCATGTTTTTTCTTTTCTCGATGGGTTTTGATTTGTTCTACAAAAAATGATTCCAGCGATTGGTTGTTTTTTATAAGATCCTTGATTTTTCCCGAGGAGATTAACTTTCCACCGTCTAAAATACCGATTGAATCACAGATTTCGGAAATATCGCTCAAAATATGCGAATTTAAAAAAATAGTTTTACCTTCTTTTTTTAATTTGAGCAGAAGATTTTTAATTTCGTATCTACCTAAAACGTCCAAACCACTAAAAGGCTCGTCTAGCAATAATAAATCAGGGTTACTAATCAAACATTGCGCTAGCCCGACTCTTTGAGTCATGCCTTTTGAATAATGGCCTATGGGACGTCTTAAGTTGGGGTCAAGGCCAACCGACGACAAGGCTTTGATTGCTTTTATTTTAGCCTCACGACTTTTTAATCCACATAGCTGACCGTGCATTGATACGTATTCCAGTCCATTTAAATAGCTGTATGCGACTGGATTTTCTGGTAAAAAACCCAAACGGATTGA
Organism: bacterium; assembly: GCA_027364665.1. Lineage (GTDB taxonomy): Bacteria > Patescibacteriota > UBA1384 > CAJBMM01 > CAJBMM01 > DAHXOW01. The sequence continues at coordinate 1,156 of DAHXOW010000017.1, forward strand.
CGCAGCGATGCTACCTGCGGGTTGATTAAAAACACTTATCTTTCCAGATGACGGATAGGTGAGTCCGATAATCATTTTTATCGTTGTTGTTTTCCCGGCCCCATTTGGACCAAGAAAACCGAAAACCTCACCTTTCTTGAGATTGAGAGTCAAATTGTCTACCGCTTTGTTATTACTTAAATCGTAGATTTTATTTACACCACTCAAATTTAGTGCATAATCCATTATCCAACCCTGACTTTTGTGCTATTGTAACCTGGATTTAACCTTCAGGCAAGCACGAAAGACTAACGTGAAAAACCCCCTAATATTAATCTTGACAGGGCCTACTGCCAGTGGGAAAACTGATCTTGCCAACAGAATCCGGTCTCAATATCCTGTTGATATTATATCGGCAGATTCAAGGCAAATTTACCGTGGTTTGAATATTGGCACAGGAAAAGACCAATCATTTCCGCAAGCAATGATTGATATCATTGATCCTCCGACGAAAAATATATCGAATAGTTTATATACTGCCTCTGATTTTGCTACAGATTCCAAGTTGTTTATTGAAAAATCTGTGGAAAACCGAAGAGTTCCTTTAATTGTTGGGGGCACAGGATTTTATTTGGAATCGATTATTTTCAAAAAGCCTTATAATAATACTCCGCCGAACCAGAAGATGAGAGATTGGTTGAATAATCAAAATAATCAAGAGCTTTTAGATAAAATAAAAAAATTAGATCCGAGAACTTATCATCGCATCGATCATAATAACCGGCATAGGATTATCAGAGCATGTGAAATTTTGTTAAGTACCGGTGAAACTATTAAGCCCTCAAATCGCCAAGAAAGAAATGATTATAATGTCAGAGTATTTGTCATCGCAATACCAAGGATTGTTTTATATGAAAATATAAATCAAAGAGTTGATACCCGAATTAAAGAAGGCATGATCGACGAGGTTAGGTCGCTGCTTGCTTCAGGGGTATCTTCTGATTGGTTAATCGGCCTTGGTTTGGAGTATCGATGGATAACTTTTTACCTAAGTAATTTAATAACCTATGACACCATGGTTCAAAGACTAAAATCAGATATACACCGCTATGCAAGACAACAAATCAGTTTCTTTAAGCGCTGGCCAAATGCTATTTATGGAGAGTCGGCGCAGATTTTTCGATTAATGGAAAAAGAAATTTCTACTGGACGTTTTCGGGAGGGTGGTGATGATGAGGGCGATGCCGCCTGACTGTTTTAATTCTGTTATTATTTCTTTCTAACAATGCTCTTGCTTTATCTGCTGACGTTTTATTTTTTGATTCTGCTAACATTTTCTTGGCTCGCTCTTTTGCCTCTTCCGCTTTGGCTAAGTCTATTTCATCAACATGCTCGGCTCTATCTGCTAGCACGACTACTGATTCTCCATTTATCTCCGCTACGCCTCCAAAAACTGCATAATGGTCTAATTTACCCAAATTATTGGTTGTAATTTCTCCTGTTTGCATCACAGTGATTAAATTCATATGATACGGCAACACGCCAATCTGGCCGTTTTTGGTAGGTAATAGCACCTCGTCAACGCTTGTTTCGGCGACAACTCTATCATGGCTAATTAACGAAAAATTAATTTTCATCTTTTGCTTGTTCCATCGATCCGATCATGAAAAAGGCCTGTTCTGACAGATCGTCGTATTTACCCGATAAGATATCTTCGAAATCACTGATGGTCTTTTCTAATGGTACGTATTGTCCAGCTCTACCAGTAAAACTTTCACCAACAAAGAATGGTTGCGATAAAAACCTTTGAATTTTTCTTGCTCTTGTAACGGTTTGTTTATCTTCATCAGATAATTCATCCATGCCAAGAATAGCAATTATGTCTTGCAATTCTTTATTTCGTTGCAAGACTTGTTGGACGCTACGGGCAACCTTGTAATGTCTCTCGCCAACCACTAACGGATCAAGGATATTTGATGTCGAATCAAGGGGATCAACGGCTGGATACAGTCCCAATTCCGCTAAACCCCTGGACAACACTACGGTAGAATCTAGATGAGCAAATGTTGTGGCTGGCGCTGGATCAGTTAAATCGTCTGCGGGTACATAAACAGCCTGAACGGAAGTAACGGAACCTTTGTTTGTTGATGTTATTCGTTCTTGTAATTGTCCCATCTCACTAGCTAGGGTTGATTGATAACCAACAGCTGATGGTATTCTGCCTAATAAAGCCGACACCTCTGATCCTGCTTGAGTAAACCGAAAAATATTATCAATAAACAACAAAACGTCACTTCCTTGATCTCTGAAAAATTCAGCCACAGTTAACCCGGATAAGGCAACTCGTTGTCTTGCTCCGGGCGGTTCGTTCATTTGTCCGAACACCAAAGCTGTTTTATCCAAAACTCCAGAGTTTTTCATTTCGTGGTACAAGTCGTTGCCTTCTCTCGTCCTTTCACCGACCCCGGCAAAAATGGAATAACCTCCGTGCTCAGCGGCTATGTTTCTTATTAATTCGGTAATGATAACTGTTTTTCCAACGCCAGCACCACCAAAAAGGCCAACCTTACCGCCTTTAGTTATAGGGGCGATCAAATCGATAACTTTAATTCCAGTTTCTAGAATTTCGGTTTTTGTATTTTGATCAATTAATGACGGGGCAGGGCGGTGAATTGGTAATGTTATCGCTGATTTAATCGGTCCGTTGTTATCGATGGGTTTACCCGTAACGTCCATCATTCTGCCCAAGACTTCTTTGCCAACGGGGATGTTAATTGGTTTTCCGGTATTTACCACTTTTATACCTCGTTGTAATCCTTGAGTAGAGTCCATTGCGATTGTCCTAACTGTTGAGGATGAAAGATGTTGTTGTACTTCTAGCGTCATTGTTGACCCATCATCTTGTTTTACGATTAGGGCGGTCAGGATTGGTGGTAAATCATCAACGAATTCGATATCTACTACAGGCCCGATAACCTGAATGATTGTGCCTTCTTTAGTTTCCATTTGTCTCCTTAGTCTTCCAATGAAGTAATGCTTGCCGAAATCTCAGCCATTTCGGCGGTTATTGTTGATTGTCTTATGTTGTTGTAATCCAGGCGCAAATCGTCCAATAATTCGTTAGCGTTATCCGTGGCGTTTTGCATGGCAATCATTCTGGCCGCCTGTTCAGAAGCGGCCGCCTCAAGCAATAATTGTGCCAATAGCTGATCTGTAATACGCGGCAATATTGCATCCAACAAGTCTTGTGCGCTTGGTTCAAACAAAGTTTCTAGGATATTTTTGTTTGACGGTTTGACGGTCTCGACATCTGTTGCGCTTAATTTGGTATTAAATGGCAATATTTGTTTTATAATCGGAGCCTGTGTCAGAGTCGAAAAGAAATGACTATAAGCCACTGTTACGATATCATAATGTTTCTTTAAAAATTCGTCTCGG
>DAHXOW010000005.1 GCA_027364665.1 bacterium
TTTGAAATTAGAAATAAATTTAGCCGACAAGATTTTACCTAAGGCAATGTCTGATCGGGATAGATTAATTCAGGAAATTCGATCAAAAAATTATACAAACCAATCACCCAAGCAACACCCGAGGCAAAAACTACTCTGGAATACAGCAATAAATAATGAGAATTCCACCTTGATTCATACAAAGACAAAACAATGATCCACAGGGCCAAAAAAAATGTCGATAAAAAAAATGACCAACTGCTAGCTAAGCGCCACTTGCGAACCAAAACAGTAAAACCAATCACAACAATTATCAGACCGTTAATTGCCGAGAAAATTAGTAAACTCATCTGGTTGTAGCCTGTACGTATCGGTGTTTGATTTTATTTATCTCATTAACAAAAACCCCGCTACCCTCGGATATTATTTCAACGCATGGTGCTATTGCTTTTGCGCGATCTGAGTATCGTTTTGCATAATCCATATTATCAGCCAACAACGAATCAAGAATTTTTTTTGCAATCTTTTTCTCAGTTCGTGATTTTTCTTCGTTCGATATTGTTCGAACAAAATCGGCGCGACATTGAAGATAAACCACAAATTTATAATGGCCGAATTCTTCTAAGACAGCCAGCCTAAAACTAAGCAGTTTTTCAGCCAAGCAACTTTCTTGTATAACCTTATCAATGGAAGAAGGGTAAATATTTGCGCCATCAACAGATATTGACCCATCAGACCTGCCAAAGACATAACAAAATGGCCAAGACCACGATTTAGCCAAATCAATATTGTACCCCGCAGAGCGTATCTCATCGATCATCGCGGAATAAGTCATTGTTCCACCAACATCATGAATATTATATTTAAGCAGTGGCGAGCCGCCCAAAGATGACAACAATAATTCCCCGCTATCAGAAGTTTCTATAATTTTTATCGCAGGATTGTATTGCACCAATGATGGTAAATTGTCTTTTCCAGTGATTTTTTTACATAAAACTGAATCCGAGTTTAAAATCCTGCGAATTAAAATGCTCAACGGAGTTTCCAAACCAATTAAGCCCGCATCCGCCGCGCCATAAAACCCCATCACATCAATGATTTTATCAGGACCAGTCTCAAAAGTTTTTAGTAAATAATCACGCCAATTTTCGCTATAACCTTCGCCTGTCACGATGACTTTCGGTTTATAGTTAGACCATTTTATATTTTTGGCAAGCCCCAACCCCACAGCGCTTCTTATCATAGGAGGATACCCAAATATAATAATCTGCTCATATAACGGACCCAGATCAATTATGTTATTAACGACAGCATCAATATCAGACCCCGGAGTGATCACCGCTAACGGGTAATTAGATCTATTTGCAATTTCTTTAGTCGTGGCAGTCAACAACTCACCCGTAATCCAGTTGCCCAGCGAAAAACCAACGATAATTAAAGTTGGCACCGAATCGATTGAAAAAAATGAGGTTAATACCAGATCAGCGATGTCTGTAACAATGCTATCTTGACCCTTTAATCTTGGCCAGTAAAACGGTCGACCCGAATATCCGGAACTCTGTGACCAAACAGATACTTTGTTAAGATTTTGATCAGGAGTTAATTCGGAAAATGTGAATTTCTCTAGATAATTACTTTTATCCATTTCGGGCAATTTTTTCCAAATCGCATCGCTATATTTATTCGCGCCCCTTAAATGTGCAAATTTTTTATATGCTGACACTCGAAGGGTCATTGTGTCAAAAATATTGCGCCTATAAATCCGGCTTTTGAATTCCCAATATCTTTCCGGTATATGCGGCAGCAATTTTAAAGCTAATTTAGGGCGACTTAAAACAAATTGATCTATTTTTTTCATTTCTATCCGATACCAATTTATGTTCAATATCATTATAATGTCTGTGATGAGTAAATACACTACCTTTCTTGTCGATCTTTTAATATGGGCGGCTGTTTTGTTGACAGTTACCATTGTCAATGTTTTAAGTAAAAGCCCGTTTCCGGTTTGGGCAAGCTCTTTGAGCGCTATATTGTTAGCTCTTTATTGGACGCTGAGAACTAACAGGGCCCAACACAAAGCCCACTCAGAAAAACAAGATGTTGAAAAAGAAAACCGAGAAATTTCATTACAAAAAGAACGGCTAGAAACTCTTTTTGCGTTAACACATGACGGCATAGTCGTTCTAGACAACAACAATATAATTATGGATATCAACGAAGCTATTACTGCCATGACGGGATACACAAAGGACGAATCAATTGGAAAGCCGTGCGCAGAGGTGTTCCGTTCAGAAAAGTACAAAACCACTGGGCTGGCGTTCGGTTTAAAGATGATCAGCAACACGCGTCCATCATATTACGAAGAAGTGGAAATATTAACAAGAGACGGAAGACCAATTGACATTGGGGCTCGGTTCACACTGTCAAAACCGTCCCCAGGCCATAAAAGCGCCGGGTTAATATTAATCAGAGACTTGTCCAAAATGCACGAGGTCGAAACCTTGGAACATGATTTTGTTTCGATGACTTCTCATCAATTGTTTACCCCACTATCAATAATTCGTGGATACATCTCGATGCTAATAGAAGGAGATATCGGAAAAACAACCCCGAAACAAAAACATTTCTTGGAACAATCATTGGCCTCGACTAAAAGAATGATACATCTGGTCTCAGAACTACTGTCGATATCTAGGCTGGAGGAACACAAAATCACGCTAAATTTCGCTTCTGTCGATCTGCAAAGCCTACTGTCTGAGACAGTTAAAGAACTTGAAAGCTTGGCAAATCGTAAAAAAATTATCTTGCGCTTAGTTTCGCCAAATCGCCACATGTCACCTGCTAATATTGATGGGGAAAAAATCGCTCAGGTCGTGCAAAATCTTGTCGATAATTCCATAAAATACACTCATGAAGGCGGCAGAGTTGAAGTAAAATGTCAGGAAAGAGGTGATGATTTTCTTATCTCAGTGTCAGACAATGGCATAGGAATACCGTCGTCTGACATACCAAAAATGTTCCAGCGTTTTTATCGCAGCTCTAATGTATTAGGAATTGACGCAAAAGGAACTGGCCTTGGTTTGTACATAGCAAAAATAATAGTTGAGAGACATAATGGGAAAATATGGGTAGAAAGTCAGGAA
>DAHXOW010000042.1 GCA_027364665.1 bacterium
GGGACTGGTTAGGATCTCAGGATAAGCGCAATGAATGAGGAGAGTAACCAACCGGAACGTTACCCGGTCTATTTACTGGCGGAACGGATGACCAAAGAAGCCCTAAAGCGTCTGGATAAGTTTCCTAAAACCAGGCGTAACGGACTGACAAAGAAACTGGAAAAAGATCATCTGGAATTATCCCAATCTTTGAGAAGGGCGGTTTTGTTTAAGAGTGACCGGACCAAAGAACTTGAAGAATCATTAAGGAGAATCGAAAACTTAAAAGAACTGTGGTTGATCTCCCGAGAATCGGGTTACTGCAGTCATCAAAGTTGGAATGTTTTATTCCGTCTGCTGAATGAAGTCGGAAGAAATACTTACGGTTGGTTATCCGCTCAAGATAGAAATGAAGGAGGGAATATTTCCCTACCCCGATAATGAGAGGATAGCAGTCTAGCGGACAGCGGCTGGCGCCCGGAATCGGGCCGAACAGACCGTCGATAAACAGCCCTGTCCAGCTTTTCGGTATCCGGGGCGGCAGCTGGAACGATAACGTCAGCAACGGCAACTTACGCGTCTCGGACCGCAACAACGCCGGCTGGTCCAACTCGAGCCGCAACAACAATGTCGGCGCCCGCCCCTCCGAAAGACTGAAGAAGCAGCTTTTTGAATAGGATTTACAATTAACTCAACGCACTTAGTTAATTGTTGATTTATCCGATTTATCTTTTTCAGGCAAAACCGTTCCTACAGAATTGGCCTCGACCGAGTCAGACTTCTTTGTACAAATATTTATCAATCTCAGCGGACAGATTTTTTGGTCCGCCGACTTTGATTTTTGTCAGTTTGTTTAGTGCCTGGCCGATAGTTTCAGAATATTGCGCATCAATACAGGCTTCCAAACCGGTTATGATTACCCAAGCCTCGGTTTTTTTACTGTGTTTATCAATCAACATATTTTTGGCGTAAATCTTCTTGCAAATAAACCGGTGTCCTTAACCTGTGTCAAACATATGACATATATTATTTTCTGTCAAAATGATGTACTGAACCAGTGCGATAGATTGACAATTTTTTGGCACATATGTACACTGATAATGTACATATAGGAGGATCTAGGTGGATGTCAAAACAATTTCAACGAGTGGTGCCAGGGCAAATTTTTCACAGGCTCTTAAAATGGCGGAAAAAGGGGAAATCGTTTTGATACAACGCGGTAATAAGCCGAATATCGCCCTGGTTAACGCCGAATTGCTGGAAGATTATCTGGCTTCGGTTAACCAGCGGATCATTGAAAAAGTTAATCGGGCAAGATCCGAAAAAGAATTTATCCCTGCCGCCGAAGTGTTTTCTGACCTGCTATGAAATACGATTTGCTATTTAAGCCCACCGCCGTGAAAGATTTAAAAAAATTACCCAAAGCAGTACAGCATAGAATTAAGTCAGAGCTCGAGTACTATTTAGAGCAAGATGATTCGCTTGATTATGCGATTCCCCTGATCGGTCATAATATTGCCGGCCAAGACAGATTCAGAGTCGGTGATTACCGGATAGTTTTTGACAAAATGAATAATGTTTTAGCAATTCTTTACATCGAGGATCGCCGCGAGGTTTACAAAGGTAAATGAAAAACTTTTTCGGTTCAATCCGTTTTATCGCTAATCTTATTGTTACCCACTATCCCGAAATTCATTTTTCTGGTTTCTTCAATGGTTTGAATCGTCAGTTTGACAGATGAATTTTCGGATGGAACAAGCCTCAAATTGTCTCCGAAGCGCTCTTGCAGCGGAGAAAGAAATTCGTCCGCCCATGAAGGGGATAAGACAAGAACCTCGGCAAAGTCAATCAGGACATCTTCTCCTTTTTTGACTTTATCCAATGTCGGCAAAAATGCCATATAGGCTTCTCTTCCCGACTGACGGGAAGTCAAAACACTACCGAATTTTTTTATTTCTATTAACACTGACATCTCCTTGCTTAAAAACGTATTATTGCAAAACAACCTCGA
>DAHXOW010000065.1 GCA_027364665.1 bacterium
TTGGATAAGTTTTTTTCAAGTCCAATCCTTCAATTAACTGGCGATATTGTTTACCGTGTCTGTATTTGGATTGAGCAATAACGCTTTTCTCAACTTCCGGGTCTTCGCCGATCGGCGATTCGATATCCAGCTGGTCAACGCCCGCTCCGGCGTCTTCCTCTTTTAATACCGTTTCTAGGGCCGGATCAGCAACAACTTTTTTTCCTCTTGGCATCAAAAACTCCTTTAAGACTCAACTCGTATCGTTTGACGATCTGGTAAACGATGATTTTCGCTTAATTCTAACACAATTTTCCCCGCTTCGTCAATGATCCTTTTGACCAAATCGGCTTCATCAGAAGCAAACGGCTGCAAGACATAATCCTCAGCGGATAATCCTTTTTCCGGCCGTCCAATACCCAAACGAAGCCGGGTAAAATGATCTGTCCCCAGTGATTCCTGGATTGATTCTATGCCGTGATGTCCGGCCGCTCCCCCGTCCTCCTTAATTCGCATTACGCCTAAGTCCAAATCAAGGTCATCATGAACAATCAACAGATTAGAAAATTCAATCTTAAAAAACCTGGCCACTTCGGAAACCGCTTCTCCGGACCGGTTCATGAACGTCAGAGGTTGCAACAATAGCAAAGGAGACTTAATCCATAAACGATAGCTGACCGTTGTCTCCGGTTGAGTCAAATCCAGTCGATCAACCAAATGGTCCACAACCCGCCAACCGAAATTGTGCCTGGTTTGATAATATTTTTTTTCCGGATTACCCAAACCGGCAATCAAAAACCAGTCCATCAAGATAATCCAGGAATTTTCAGATCGCCCATTTCAGCTTTCATCTTCTGAGCCGCAACAGCTTGAGACTTGGAAATTGCTTCAGCAAAGACCTTTTTTAAGGTGTCTTCAAGGACCTGTTTTTGTCCGTCAGCCGCTAAAGACTGATCGATATCAACCTTTAAAATATGTTGTTCACCACTTAGGGTAATTTTGACTAAATTATCTTGGTCAGAAGCGGTAACTTCGGTATCTTTGAGCGCTTTCTGCAGGGCCCGTGCTTTCTTTTGCATATCATACATCTGTTTGGCTTTATCCAGCATTATTGTCCTTTCTTTTAATTTCTAACTTTCTATATAACAAAAATCAGGCTGATTAGATAGATCACCAGAGAAAAAACCAGACTGACAGACAAAACGAATAACAATAAAGTCAGAATCGGTATTACATAATGTAAATACCCTGACCAATTAATCCATTTGTGGAGAAAATAGACAATGGCGACTAAAACAATTAAAGAAAACAGGCTGTTATAAAAATCCTTCCAACTTGGAGTCATAGTTGCTCCGATCGACAGCAGCAAATATAGCCAGACCCAAGTTGTAATCGAATGCCAATTTAAATTACGGATAATCAACCATAATAAACTCGGAAAATCAGTTAAACTTAGCCCGGTCGGCCAATGATGAATAAACGGCAACAAACGATGGCCTATCCATAATGAAACAAGAAAGCCGATTATTAACGGACCCAGAGGGATAATCAACGGACCGACAATCGGTATCTTGGAAGACTCATGAGTGACATCACCGCCGGTTTTTTTAAAAAGGCGGATCCGGTGAATTTTTGCCCCGACCAAAAAACAAGCCAGGGCATGACTCAATTCATGAAGAATCACTCCCGGAACAACAAAAACTCTAAACCAGGAACCGATCGCGCCTCTGATTAAAAGCTGCGGTATCAAAACACCAATAAGAAGTATCGCTGCCAATAAAAAGAAAAACTGCCACATAACTGAATTTTAGCAGATAATTATTATCCCGTTCTAAAAACCGAATAACTAACAGACGGAACAGGACATCAATGCTTTATTTTAATTTGAGTTGGACCTTGGCGAACCTATCTAACCGTTGTTGCAGCCGATATTGGCATATATAATTACTGTTATATGTATCTAAGGTAAGTAGCATGCCCGCCATTTCAGATATTGGTTTTATCATAAGAAAGCTGGAAAAATTCTATGGAGTAAAACCGGATGATATCCGTTTCATATTTGTAAACAATAGGCAGGAATTTAATCAAAAAATCGGCAGAGACACCCCAGAATGGCTTGTTGCGACTACGGACAAAAATGTGATCACAATGTTAAGTCCCGAGGCGTTAAAATCCAACAGTTTTCACAGACCGAATGAATTTACAACAATACTGGCTCACGAAATCAATCATGTATTTATCTATACTCTCAATCCAGATTGTATGACCTGGCTAGACGAAGGATTGTCTTTGAATCTTGCCGGCCAAAGAAAGAAAATAGATCCCGATCGGATATCCGTTGATCATTTGACAAATC
>DAHXOW010000077.1 GCA_027364665.1 bacterium
TTTAATGCTCGCCAATCCTAAGATTATCAAAAAATCAAAAGAGATCAGCAAATTAGTCGAGGCCTGTTTATCAATCCCTGGAAAAACCGGGGTAGTTGAGAGACCAAAAGAAGTTGCTGTGCGAGCAATTGACATATCAACGGGTCAAAAAATTACAGTTTCAGCCAATAACCTTTTTTCGCATGCTATTCAACACGAAATCGATCATATTAACGGTATTTTATTTACTGATCGACTGAAACACTATCGGGTTGTTTTTTGGAGCAGCTCTGAAGAGGGTTTGCCTACTCTGGAAGCATTATCCAAACACGCTCAGTTGGATTTAGTCGGCGTAGTTACGGAAACCGATAAACAGGCTGGGCGAGGCCATAGGATTACCGCAAACCCAATTAAAGACGCTGCGAGCAAATTAAATATTCCTGTTTTACAGCCATTAAGTTGGAATATCTCAGCCAAAGACCGAAATAAAGCTACGGATGCTCAAAATAATCTTAAAAAATTAAAAGAACTGAAACCTGATTTTAATGTCGTGGTTAGTTATGGAAAAATATTACCGGCCAATGTTTTAGCCTGTGCCAAACTGCTGAACGTTAATATTCACTTTTCATTGCTGCCAAAATACCGCGGCGCTACTCCAGTTCAAGGCGCGCTACTTGCCGGTGAAAAAAAGACCGGGATTAGTTTAATGATCATGGCCGAAGAAATGGACGCCGGACCAATATTGTCAGCTTATCAATTTGAAATAAAACCGAACGAAACAGCCGGTGAACTAAAAAACCGTCTGTCACAATCGGCGGCTTTTTATCTGATTGACTGCTTGGAAGAAGTTTTGGCAGATAAAGCTACTTACTATGAACAAAATTCCAGCAAAGCAACCTATACCGGTAAAATATCTGCCGAGAGTGCCGAGATTGATTGGCAAAAAAATTCCGAAGAATTTGTTAATTTTATCAGAGCAATGTCTCCAAAACCAGGCGCGTTTTGTCTCATTGATAAACAGCCAATAAAGATTTTAAAAGCTCATCTGGAAAATGAAAAAGCTGTTATTGATCTGATTCAATTACCTGGAAAAAAAGTTATTTCGTACAATGACTTTAAAAACGGACACGAGATATTCTATCGACAATTGCAAAAATTAGTAGATAATTTAGGTACCGGACAATCTTAAAGAACGGATTGTAACCATGAGAAGTACAGAGCTATTACAAAATCTGGAAAATCTCGGTCTGGAAAAATCCGAAGCGGCAATTTACCTAGCGGCCTTAAAATTGAGAAGCAGTCTTTTGGCTCCTTTAGCCAAAGCGGCTGAGATTCCCCGCTCGTCCGCATATTCTATCATCGAACATTTAATTCAGAAAAAATTCTTAATAGTTGAAATTAAGGGCAAACGCGAATATTATCTCGCAGCTCCTCCGCAGCAGTTGCTCAGGCGCCTCTTGGAACAGGAACAGACAGTTCGAACGATTTTACCGACTTTAGAGGCTTTGATGCCAGATGAATTATCAATAAAACTCCAAAAACAAACAAAGTTACCGTTTGACAGTTAAAATTTTTAGTACTAAAAATTCGAATCTTGCCGGATATGTGTTACAATCCCTGTATTATGAAGATCATTGAGACAAAAATCACCCTGTCGGAATTAGACGAAATGGCAAAACGAACTTTCGGCGATATGGTTAAGGCAGTGGTCGATCTTGATAGAGAAGTTATGGCTCTGGACGCTGAACTGCACGCTGACGAAGAGGCGCTTCTTTTGGAGAACGGCTCAAAACAAGAACACCTCTGGGGCATTAATCTTTATCCGAAGGCTTTGGAAAAAAAGTTTATCGAATTTGATTCGATGATTAATTTAAGACCATGGCAAGGAAACCGTAGCCGATCAGTTGAGGATAAGAAACTACGTGATAAAATAATTACTTTGGTTGATAAGCTGGTAGAAAATGATTCATCAAAAACTGGCTAGCGGGAGGTGGTTCAACCTGAGTCTGGCTGAACAAATGGCCAATATCGGCTCCGAGGTACACCGCAGCCTATACTCCGATAACAAACCGGCCTTCGAACGGGCTCTAGAATTATTTGATCTGACACTGGCAGATCCAAAAAATCTGAGACGCCTTAAGGAAGTTGCTCGACTACGCGAAGCTTTTGTTGATTATCGTTACGAAAACCGTTATTCAACGACTAAAAAATTTTGGGAAAGTTATTTTTACCAATTCAATTATTTAGCCAGAAACCGACGACGAGCTTGACCGATAGACTGTTTTTCGCTATAACATATACTATATGTTACGTCTTAGATTAACCAGAACCGGAAAAAAGCACGCCCCGACTTATCGTTTAGTGGTGTGTGAACACACTGCTCCGATTAAAGGTAAATTTATTGAAAATCTGGGATATTATCTACCTGTTCAATCAGGTAAGCCTCTTGTAATCAAAGAAGACCGGGTAAAATACTGGCTCTCTAAAGGGGCGCGTCCGTCAGACACAGTTTGCAACCTCTTGGTTGACCAAAAAATATTGACTGATAAACGGAATATCCGCTACGCTAAAACTACAACTAAGCCGGAGTCTTCAACTCCCGCCCCCGTTGTCGAAGAACCTGCCGCTTAAGATTAAATATCGACATCTGAAAAATTAGATAAACGGAGGATAAATGAAAGAATTGACTGACAAGGAGTACGTGGAAGCAAT
>DAHXOW010000012.1 GCA_027364665.1 bacterium
AATAGCAACAGCGGTCTTTATTATTTAGGGCGTCGGGCTGACTGTTTGGGTCGGCGTTGCTGTGCTTGCCGGGGTTGCCGCCGTCAGCTGTTTTAAGTCATTGGAAAACTTTGCCAGATCATTTTTGGCCTGCGCCATATCGGCCCGGAAATTGGCCAAGTCGACTTTGGCGTTCTGGAAGGCCGTTCTGGAGATAGTTCCGGTCGTCGGGCTTATTTGATCGGCCTGTGTTTGTGCGTTGTTCAACGCCTCCTTTGCGCTGTTCAATTCCTGTTGATAAGCGGACAGATCGGCAGATAGGGCCGTTGTGTTCTGATTATTTTTTTGGGCGTCTTGAATCGCCTTCTGGAGATTGGGGACGAAATTTTGGGCTTTACTTAGCAGGTTCTGAGCCTGGTCGATAATCAGACCGAGCTCCAATTGCGGCATAACCGAACGGAATACGCCCAGATTGAAAATCTCCTTTTCCAGGGCTCGAGCCGAATCAATTGAAGAAACCGCAGCGATCTGGTTGTCTAAATTCTGCAGATCGGCCAACTGACTCTCGGCCGAGGCTTTCAGAGAAGCGATTTGGCTGGCGGTCAGCCGGGAATCGTTTTCCAGGCGGTTCAGAAAATTGTTGATAACAATCGTCCTTTGATTAAGGTATTCGGTCAGAAAATTCTTGGCCCTGTCTGCCTTCTGGTTTTGGGCGGCGTTTTTGTAGTCGTTTAAGGCATTATTTACCTGATTTTCGGCTTGCGACATCGTCTGGCCGATTCCGGAATTATTGTTATTTGATCCGCCGTTTCCGGCAGCGGCATTCGGCATCTGTTGGCTGGCTAAAGCCGGGCCGACAATCGCTAACTCGGTCGCTATCGTAATGGTGGAAATAATTGTTTTTAATTGCTTGTTCATTTGATTTCCTCTCCTTATATGGACGGTTGGCTGCTGTTCATGTTGACCGTACTGTTCATGTTATTAACCGCGCTGTCAAACTGGGAAAGATCGCTGTTAATTTCATCGGTTAAGCTGTTAATGTTTTCAGTCGAAGCCGGACTGGTAGTCGGATTAACCGTCGGACTGGCCGGAGCGGGTGTGCTCTGGCTCGTCGATTGACTGACCGAAGAATTGTTATTTTGTTGATAATTGGTTTGCGAATACCAGCTTGCGCCGATTGCCACTAAAGCCACTATCGCCAAACCGAGGATCCACCAGCCAAGAACACTTGATTTTTTAGTCTCGGGTTTTAAATTTTCCGGGTCCGTTTGATTCTGCTGTTCTTCCGTCATTTTTTTGCCCCTTTTCTTTAAGTCATTTCTTAATAATTATTGCCTAGTTGATATTTTATTTTTTTTGTCAGTTTTTGCAATATGGCGGTCAGTCCCTTGATCATAAAACAACCTTATTGACAATTTACGGTTACTGAGTCATCAATGTAGTACTATGAACAATAAAGATAAACTGATTTCCGTTGCCGCTCTGGAAATGGGACGATCGGGATATAACGGCTACACATTTGACCAATTGATTGCCACAACCGGTATCGTCAGAAGCAATGTCTATTACCACTTCGCGGACAAAGCCTCGCTGGGGCTTGCTGTATTAAATTACTGGAAGGATGTTTATCTGAAATTGATTGATAATACTTTGGGACAAAAACAGCTTTCTTTTGAAGAAAGATTATCCGCCTTATTGGACCGGCTTAAAAGGTTCCAGTCGGCAACCGATTGTCTGGGTGAACCGATGACCCGCATTGCCACCGACCTAAACACGGAGCAATCCCGGGAAATCTGCCGACAAACCTATCTTGCCTTTCTCGATTCTTTAAAAGAAGACCTTCCGGAAGAAGAGGCGACGGCTTTGCTGTTTGCCGGAATCGGCGCCTTATCCGCCTGCCGGGCTTTGGACGATCCGTCTCAATTGGACAGGCTTGATTCCTTCAAATATCTCATTGATCAGCTTAGCGACAAGGGCTGATATGTGTTTTTCTGTTAACGTAAAAATACCCAGGAAAGTAATCGGATGGAAAAATATTTATTGAGTATTGCCAAGCAGGTATTGAGTTCTCAGGCTGAGGGTTTGAGTAAGGTTCGTTTTGCTAAAACACTTTATTTTGTACATAAAACACTGGTTCAGAAGAATCTGAGTAATGTAAAAGACCTTGGTTTTATCAGGATGCCGCTTGGCCCGGTTCCGATCGGTTTTATGGAGTTGGCAGATAGTCCCGAGATAAAAACCAGCGATATCCCCACACCATTAATTTACAACCAACTACAATATTCTCTTAATGACGGGTCTTCCGTGACACATGACCAAAGGTACGTTGAAATAAAAAAATCGTCAATCGACTAAATCATCTGTCCACCAGCGAATTGGTTGAACAGAGCCATCAAGAAAACTCATGAAAAAATCATAAAAACGGAAAGAAATATTTCTTAACCACTGATGATCTGTCGCGAGTCTTTTCAATAACTGATAAGAAACCCCTCGATCCGATTATTGATAATCAGCGTTTCCAATCGTACCTGGTAAAAGGGATGCTTGATGAAATTGTAGATGAAAGCACCGCTTTGGAGTATCCGGATTAATTTTTTATGGATATCTCTCTTTCAAAAGATGATGTCGTTACTCGGTTATGGAACGCTTATAAAAAATCGCCGGAGTATAAAAATAAGGGGATGGTTGAGGCAATACCGCCACACCATTTGTGCGTCGAGAAACAAGAGAAAATCGGGCTGCGTGATATATACAATAAGTTTATTACCGCCTTAGAAAATACTTCCGACGCAAATCTTAAACTCAAAGAAAGAACCGTCGGTGACTGGAAAGCAGAGTGGAGAAATATGCACGAATTACTCTTTCACCACATTTTAAAAGAGCGTGGAAGATGGAGATCGTGTGACGTGCGTTAAATTCCTGTTGCAAAAGAAGTTCCTAGGCAGATAGACGAGCTGGCTTATAATTTGATTCAACTTATCTCAGAAAATTACCATAGTATTGATGACCAGTCACGGGTCTTAGCAAGGATTCATTACACATTTATTCGAATTCACCCATTTACCGATGGCAACGGAAGGATTGCTAGAGCAATTACTGATCAGTTGGCTATCTATTTTGGACTTCCACCGGCAATGTCCGGATATCCGAGATTGGATACCAAACGCAGAGAAAACTACCATAAAGCAATCCGCGCATGCATTGCCGATCCAGAGTATTCCGATTTAGCCGCATGGATCAAGGGATACATCGAGATGCGGTTGAGCGATATCGCTTAATCATTTCATCAAGATTTTTGTAGTTTTTCATAATATATATAGCTAGTACCGTTATCTTTTAATTTTGTTTTTCGATCTAGCTTCTTTGAATGATTCGTCAAAAATTTCGTAATAGTCGGCATAGATGTATTTTTGGGCATAGTCAGAATTTCCTAGTGGTTCTAGGATTTTTAGATCTCGCAAACGATCGATTACTTTATAAGCACCTGGTTTGGTAAAGCCAGTCCACTTCATTATTTCAGCAACACCCACGATCGGTTGGCCGTATAGTTTGCGGACGATTTCTAGAGTTGAATCGGCTGATTTTTTGCCAAGTTTTTGCATTTTGGCAAAATCGCAATCTCGGAGCGCAGTAATTTTGGCACAAGTCTCAATAGACGATTCAGCAATCTCTGCTACTCCTTCAAGAAAAAATTTTAGCCATTGATAAATCTGCGTATCTTCGTCATGGTAGCCCTGTAGTTTTTCGTAGTACAGCTTCTGGAATCTTTTAAAATAGCTCGATAGATAAAGAACGGGCAGCTCCAGAAGTTGCGCGTGGTGGATATAAAGCGCAATTAACATCCGTCCTGTCCTGCCATTTCCATCGGAAAAGGGGTGGATTGTTTCAAATTGCGCGTGAATTAACCCAGCCTTAATAAGCGATGGGTAGTTGTCTTCAGTGTGAATGAATTTTTCAAGATCATTGAGGGAATTTTGCATATCGTGTGGCGCAGGCGGAACGAAAGAAGCATCAGCTGGCGTCTTGCCACCGATCCAATTTTGGGAAACGCGAAATTCACCCGGATAGGGATGTTGAGTTGATCTGGCTTCAGTCATTAACCTTTGGTGAATTTCCTTGATCATTCGAAGCGAGATTGGCAGAGTCTTGGTTCTTTCAATGCCATAATTAACTGCATCGACATAATGAACAATATCATCAACGTCCGGACTCAAGCGAAATTTGTCTTCGGTGACCGGCGCGGCTACGACATCTTGAAGTGTCGCTTTGGTTCCTTCAATTTGGCTAGAGTAAGCCGCATCTTTTTTCACAAACATCAATAGAAAGAAATTTTTATCCGGAAGAAGTCTGGTAATTCCATCAAGTTTTCCAACCAAACGAATCGCTTTCTCGTGTACTTTGTATAGTTCAGGACTAATCTCAAAACCACCTTTTGGTGGAAATTCAAAAGGAGTGAAGGCGCGATATCCCTTCGGTTGCATCACATATCTACCTATTTGTACTTTGTTTACTTCTTTCATGGTAATGGCAACATAATATCATATTATGTTTACCTTTGTCAAATGAGGTAACCTGTTTGTTTATGCTTCACACCATATATTTTATCACTTTGCATTGCCCGAGAGAATAACATGTAGTGGTTCAGCACACTTCATTGACTAAATAGCCGGCTTTGGTTAACATACTCTGGATGAATGGTCTGATGATCTTTTTTGCCAAATATTTCATTTATCTGGCCGCCGTTTTGGGGCTGGTCGGTTTTTTTGGAGTCGGTAAAAAGGAAAAAGTCAAAATGGCTGTTGATTTTGTCCTGACCGCCGTCCTGGCTTTCCTGTTCTCCTGGATCGGCGGAAAACTTTATTACGATCCCCGGCCGTTTGTCGTACATCACATCACCCCTTTGGTTGCCCATGCTGCGGATAACGGGTTCCCTTCGGATCACGCCACTTTGTCTTTTTTAACCGCATTGGTGGTTTTGCATTACAACAAAACAATCGGCTGGATAATGATCGCCGTTTCTTTACTGATCGGTATAAGCCGGGTCTATGTCTCGGTACACTCGCCGATTGACATTATCGGGGGAATGGCAATCGGAGGATTAGCCTATCTGATAACTTTGTACTTCAGCCGTGGACCGCGCTTTTATCGTTCGTTCTTAAAAGCGTTTCAGGCCGATTGAGACCGGGACAAAACGACTATTTCCGTCTGATTCGGCAAATCGGTCTTTTCGTTGACCGTGTATTCGTCCAAACGGTTAACCGGTAAATTGGCTATGGTCAAAAAATTATCCAGTGTCGCCAATTTTACATTCATGCCGTTGTCTATGGCATAATGCATCGGTAAAACGATTTTCGGTTTTAATTGGTTAACCGTCTCCACGGCCTGGGCGGCATCGATGGTGTAGAAACCGCCGACCGGTGTCGCCAAAATATCTACTGCTCCGATTTGCTCAAGCTGTTCACTGGACAGGGGATGACCCAGATCTCCCAAATGACAAAAAGTAATCCCTTCCGATTCGAGCAAAAAAAGCAGATTCGCGCCTCGGCTTGCCCCCTGTTGGCTGTCGTGAAAACTCTCGACCGCTCTGATCTGCCATTGGCCGATGTTTCGGGGCCGGCCGTCAGTAATAATCTCCGGATCTCCG
>DAHXOW010000026.1 GCA_027364665.1 bacterium
AAGAAACCACTAAAAACCAACAATAAATAAGCCCAAGATTTTTTGTGTTTCCAGGAAAAAAGAGAAATTATTAAATCAATAATTAACAGCCAGCCCAAATATCGAATAAATGACAATCCGCTAGTAAATGGAGAATAAAGGCCTTTTTGTTGTGTAAGAATCTGTTTTTGCCAGACTGCCAAAAGAGCTAAATAACCGATAATAATTATCAACCAAGACAGATATAAGTGGCGATAGAATGATAATCTGTAGCGCCAACAATGATTAATATTCTCAAACCAGCTACTCAGTAATTTCATGCTATGCGACACAGGATAGCGAAAAAAGAATATAAGTCAATTGGATTAGACGTGATGATGTGTTAATCTAATTTAGATGCGAGTGTAGTACAATGGTTAGTACGTGACCTTCCCAAGGTTGAGACGGCGGTCCGATTCCGCTCACTCGCTCCATTAACAAGGAGGGCAAATGGTTGAGAATGAGGGTTTTCGAGAAGAACCAATAATCAACGATGAACGGATTTTTCTAAAAAAGATTAGTCAACTATCAGACGATGAACTCCGACGGCCGCCCGAACAACAAGAGCGTTTAAGTAACGAAAAAATATACGATTTTTATAACGAAATAGCCGGGAAATTTTCAACCGCCGGTTATCCTGTTCCAGATAGTGTGGTTCGTTTGGATCAAGAAGCGAAAATTGTTGAAGATTTGGACGCCGGAAAAAAAGTTTTGATCAGGGGTTACTGGCGGATGGGTAAAACAAGTCTGATGAGTTCAATCGCAACGCATTTTTATCCCAATAACTCGCTTCGTCTCGATGCCTCGCGAGAGACGTCGTCAGCGTCGATAGATGAATTTAAGCATCGTTTTGCCGCAGAAGAAATATCAGAATTTATTGCTTTAAAAGAATTGGCTGGAGCGGATTGGGATGAAAGGGTCGACTATGAAGAGGAAGTCCTGACTAAACTGCTTAATTCCGGTGCCGAACCTTTAATTTATCTAAATGACTATCTGAGATCAAAAGGAACGGAAGCTTATTTGGGAATCGATGAATTAATCAGTTTTGCTGATCAGGCAGAAAAACTCCAATACTTGGCTGATTTAAATTTGGATCACATCAAGTTAGTCATGGTCTTGCACCGATTGGCAAAATACGAACCCGCCTTGGACGAGTTATTCCGTGATAATTATTCTAAGCATTTCGTGCGTCCTCTTACCGGAAACGAGGAGCATTTGTTATTATCCGAGCCTTTAAGAAACACAGGGTTGTCCTTTGACAAGGATGCAGAAGATGAAATCGGGGATTTCAGTGGCGGAAGACCGTTAGAAATAAACTGTTTTGCCAACGCATTAATGAGAAGTAATTCTAAGTTTTTCCAGCCAAAAAAAACTTACGGACTAAAACAGACTGAAACTATAAATCAATCAGCGCTATATCCGCTAAATGATTCGTTTGAAGTACCGATTGAGACATATAGAAAGATTTTTAACACTGCTCTAAGCGATAAAGAAAAAGTTATTGTTACTGATTCGGCTCATAGCCGCAACCTAAATAGTCTTACAGATGAGGAGGCGCGTCCGTTGGTTGAGTCAGCGGTATTGGTACCTGATCCAGAAAACGGTTACCGTACTAATGGAGAATTATTCAAAAAAGTCGTTTTATCCATAGAAAACTCTTACGTTTAATATATCTGAAGTGTCGAAATCTTTGTTGAAGTATTGCACTAACAGACAGATTCTAACTTCCTAAATGGAAAATTGACCCGACAAGATATGTAACAGATCCAACGATAATTCCTGCCAAAGTCATTTCCAATCCTGCTCTCCACCACGAGCGTAAGGTGACCAAAGATTTTGCTGCGCCAACCAGGAAATGAGCGACTAGAGAAACGGCTGCAGCAACCAAAATTCCGCTTACGCCGTGTAGCCAAAAAAACGGAATTACGGGAATCATTGCTCCCAAACCGGTACTCAACCCGGCAGCCGTTGCAGCTGTACCAGGATGAGAATCTGTGCTGGTAATATTTAATTCTTCAGACGCTAATACTTTTAAAAACGCTTCGGGATTATTAGCTAATGTCCGAGCTAATTGTTCAGAAGTTGGCTGATCAACACCTTTTAATTGATAATAAAGTGATAATTCTTCGATTTCTTCTTCGGGATGATCATTAATTTCTTGCCTTTCGCGATCAAGGTTTGCCAGATTGACCTCATGTCTGGATCGTTCTGCTAGAAATGCCCCGGTTGCCATGGACAAGGCAGAAGCCAGAGCACCAGCTAGCCCGGCCGTCAAGACAAATGTTCCAGAACTTGTTGCTCCGGAAACTCCAGCAACGATTCCAAAAACCGCAGCAAGGCCGTCATTAGCCCCATAAATGGCATCAGAAACCCAGGTTAGTCCACTTTGGTGCCATGTTTCATTGGAAAGTATTGCTTCAACGCGCGATTCTAATTCAGAATCCGGTTTGGTTTGCAGTCCACGCCAATTTTGTGCGTGTTGTTCCTCATCCCGACGTAACTCAGCGAACAAGGCATCGGTTTCCGAATCTCCTGTCGGATGACGATATGGTCCGATTGATTGTGTTTCCTCAGCCATCTCTT
>DAHXOW010000051.1 GCA_027364665.1 bacterium
AGCGAATGGATTGATCCGTATCTCATAGGAGAAATTCTTAAGAGAAGAAACAATCCGTTCGAATATTAAATTTAAGTCCTTCTGAATATTTGCTGAAGGACACGACCTTTGGTGGAGAAGAAAAATGGTTAGAAAATACCCATCTGACTTTCCTTATTTGATGTATGGTTTTAGAAAAAATGTTTTTTTAACCGCCGAACGTTTCGATGGCACCGGACAGTTTACGGCTCTGGTTGACCTGTCAGTTTTGGTCAGCGAACGTAAAAGGTCATACGAAATTGAGTTTTTTTATTTAAAGGACGGCGATGAAATCGTTATCAGACATAGCAAATTTCCCAGCAACAAAATCTCTAAATTTCACCTGTGGAGATTCGTGTCGTTGTTGCTCCACTCGGCAGTTCTGGATGACAAAACCGTTTTAATGTCATACTATGCTGCCACCGGTAGAGGAACAACCCGTCCTTTAATTGACTTGCTCGGATCAAAGCAGGTCGTTGATATCATGTCCCCGGAGTTTAATCCATTTTATTATGGCGAGTGATTTTCACTCGTCTTTTTTTATTCGTAACGCAATGCCTCTATCGGATCTTTGTTGGCAGCCCGCATCGCTGGCCAAAGACCAAAAACAATACCAACCACCATCGATACGCCGATTGCCATCGCAACCACTCCCGCAGTAATATCTGGACTGAGTGAGGTATAATGCTTAATCAGCGAGGTAGAAATTACTGTTACCAATAAGCCTAGCAACCCTCCAAGTAAAGTAATGAATATAGCTTCGATCAAAAATTGAGCTAATATTGCTTTCTTTGTCGCGCCGACCGCTTTGCGCAAACCTATTTCTTTGGTTCTCTCCGTAACAACCACTAACATAATGTTCATAATTCCGATGCCGCCGACAATCAAAGAAATCGCCGCGATTGCTGAAACCAAGGTAGTTGCCAAACTTAAAAATTGATTAAACAGAGACAATAGATCGTCTTGGGTTAAAACCGAAAAATTGTCTTGTTGGTTGTGATTTGCCAACAGGGCTTGTTGAATCTGACTTTTTGCCTGTTTAACATCTGCGGAGTCTTTAATTTTAACGATAATACGATAGATTTTATTTTGACTGTTATTTAGTCTAAACGCGGCTTGATAGGGAATCAACGCGATATTGTTAAATTCACTTCCTAACGCTGTTGTTTGGGACGATTGAGATAATACTCCAATCACTATAAAGCTTGTTTTTCCCAAGATAACCGTTTTGCCGATTGCTGATTGATTACCGAACAAAGATTGGGCCGAGGCATAATTTAAAACAATATCATTACCCTGATCAGAGTTTGAAAACATTTTACCCTGGCTCAAAGTCAATGAATTAATAATCTGCAGAAAATTTCCATATGCGCCGGCAACCATTGGAGTAGTATAATTGTGTTGATAAACAACGGCCTGGCTGATCAAGGAAAGCGGCGTCACCATTGAAACATTCGGGTTGCTTTGAATCGTAGCAATGTCTTTGGTAGTCAAAATATCTGTTGAGACGAAATCAGCCACATTAGTGTTTGCCTGGCTGCCAAAGCCACCGCTCAAATCAATTTTTCCTGGAGTAACAGCAATAATATTAGTTCCAAGACCGCGAATCAGATTCGAGGTATCATTTTTCAACCCTTGCCCTAAAGCAACCAACGTCGTAACCGAAGCAACCCCTATCACTACACCCAAAACCGTCAATAAGCTTCTGATCTTGTTGTGAAAAATTGAAAATAGAGCACTTTGCACATAAGCTGTCATTGTTCTTCTCCAGATATTCGTCCGTCAAGCAGACGGTAAGTCTTTTGACATCTTTTAGCAATTTTTTCGTCGTGAGTAATAATAACTACTGTTTTGCCTTCATTTTGGAGCTTGAGCAGTATTTCAATTATTTCCTGGCCGCTTTTACTATCCAGATTACCGGTCGGCTCGTCAGCCAATATTACTTCAGGGTTGTTAATCAATGCCCTGGCTATAGCAACTCTTTGTTTTTCTCCTCCCGATAAAGCGTTTGGGCGATGCTTCATCCTGCGACCTAAGCCAACTTGATCAAGCAAGTCTTTTGCTCGTTGTTTTTCGTTTTTGGCCGGTCTTGAATAAGTTGTCGGCATTAAAACATTCTGTAAAGCATCTAGGCTAGGCAAAAGATTAAAAGTCTGAAAAACAAAGCCGATTCTCTTTGACCTGAGATCAGCTAATTTGTTATCCGACATATTCAAATTAATTTGTTGATCGTCTAGATATAACTCACCCTCCGAGGGCCTGTCTAATAAGCCAATAATATTCATCAAGGTTGATTTGCCAGAACCGCTCGGACCAGTTACTGCGATAATTTGTCCTGGCAAAACTCTTAAATTTATCTCATGTAACACCGGAACGGTCATTTTACCCAGACGATATGTCTTACTGACATT
>DAHXOW010000052.1 GCA_027364665.1 bacterium
ATATATTTTTACGCATAAAAAAAGTATCGTCGCTCAACGTGAATTGGGTCAGGATACTAACTCCTTCGGACGCGCTCTACGGGCCGCACTGCGTGAAGACCCGGATGTAGTGCTGATCGGTGAAATGCGCGATCTGGAAACCATCGAGGCGGCTTTGACGATCGCTGAGACGGGGCATCTGGTTTTGACCACTTTACATACCAATTCGGCGTCCCAGACTGCCGACCGTATTATCGACGTCTTTCCGCCTCATCAGCAAGATCAGGTTAGAGCTCAATTGGCCAACGTTCTTTTGGGGGTTGTCTCGCAGAGGTTGCTTCCGAAGATCGGCGGAGGTCGGGTGGTGGCTGCCGAGTTGATGGTTGCAAACGCCGCGGTTAAGAATACGATCCGTGAAGGAAAAACCCATCAGTTGCCGAACATTATTCAAACCAGTGCCGCCGAAGGAATGATCAGTTTGGATAAGGTATTAGCGGAATTGGTAAGTAAAGGGGAAATCACCATAGATGACGCATTGGTCTGGTCACTTGATCCAAAAGCTTTAAAGATGATGGTTTATTAAGTTCGGGACAATTATATAAAGATAAAGAAACCATGGGCAAATTTACCTACGAAGCACACAACGAGCAAGGTCAATTAGTTAAAGGCGAGGTTCAAGCGGCCAATGAAACAGCCGCCGAGCAGGTTTTAAACCGTAATAAATTAGTAGTAACCAGACTGGATGCGGTTGAAAGTCCTCTGTCTGCCTTAAATATTCTGAATCGGGTAAGCGGTAAGGCTCGAGCCCAGTTTGCCAGGCAATTGGCGACAATGATCGATGCCGGATTACCTTTGGTACAAGCGTTGAATATTATTTACGTCCAAACCAAGGACGGAATGCCGATGAAAAAGGTGATTTCGTCGGTGATTAAGGATGTGGAGAGCGGCTATAGTTTTTCCACCGCTCTTGCCAGGCATCCGAGGGTTTTTGACAGGATATTTATCTCTATCGCAAAATCGGGTGAGGCAACCGGAAAATTGGATAAAGTGCTGTTGGAATTAGCTGACCAACTTGAAAAAGACGTTTCTTTCAACGGTAAAATTCGTGGGGCGATGGCATATCCTTTATTTGTTATTTCGGCGATGATCGGTGTGGCTATTTTAATGATGATTGAAGTTATTCCGACTATTAAAGGAGTTTTTGCCTCTGCCAACGCTCAATTGCCTTGGGCGACTTTAGCTTTAATCGCTATCTCCGATTTCATGGTCAAATATTGGTATTGGACAATCTTGGGGTTGGTGGTGGTTATTGCCGGTGGTAAAGTCTGGTTTATGACGGAACAGGGTAAAGAAGTAAAAGATTGGATTTCTATTAAAGCGCCGATTATTTCATCCACCTCGGTCAGTATCAATATGGCCAGATTGACCAGAATGCTCGGACTGCTTGTCGGTTCGGGTATTCCGATTCTGGAGGCGTTACAGATTGTTTCCGATGCGATGAATAACGGTATTTACCGAAAAGGTTTGGAAGAGGTCAGGGGACAGGTGGAGCGCGGCGTTCCGATGAGCGTGCCCTTAATGAAGAATACTAATTTCCCGATTGTGTTCGGACAAATGGTTGCGGTTGGAGAACAAACCGGTCGGGTAGATACTATGTTGGACAATTTAGCCAGATATTATTCGGAAGACGCTGACAATAAATTAAAGAGCATCTCTTCCTTAATCGAGCCGTTGGTAATGGTGATTTTAGGTGTCGGTGTGGCCATTTTGATTTTTGCCATTTTCGTGCCTATTTACAGCTTGTCTACCATTAGTCAATAAGTGACGTTTTTTTGCTTTGTTTATGCATGACGTGTATCATGAATGCTGATGCCGTTATCCTGTGGATAATTTCCCAAAGGAGGGGTCGATACGGTGTTTTTAGAACATATTTCGGTATTTAGAAGATTATACTAAATTACCGACGAAAATTATTCGTTATTATTTTTTTTAAATTATTATTTTAAGGAGGATTTAAAATGAGAAGACGAGGTTTTACTTTAATTGAGTTGCTGGTCGTTATCGCCATTATTGGTATCTTGGCGGCAATCGCTTTGAACGCTACCAATACTGCTCGACAACGTGCTGTTGACGCATCTAACAAGTCTAATGCTCAAACCCTGGTAACTTCATGGGTGACGTATTCTTCTGATAATTCAGCGTTTTATACACCACCAGCAGCAGCGGTCACTACTTTTTCTGATACGGAGACTTCTGCCCTGGTTTCGCAACTAGAAAGTACCAATAATTTGAGGAGTGACTTTAGCACAGGTACGGCCCCAAATGATATCAATATTGGGTATAATGGCAATGGAACAGGGTCTAGCGCTAGCTCTCCTGTGTTTAATTCCACTTCGATAGGCGCCGCGGTGCAGTTAATTGTTAAGGCTGCTGCAGCACCCTCTACTGGTATTTACGTCGGTGGATCTAGCCCAACACCTATTACCAATACGCCATTTTCAATACCAACATCGACCGCTTCATGGTTTGTGCAAATTCAACAGTAACATTGGTTGATTTTGCTGATTTGGTTTTATAGGTACGGACCACCTTCACAATAGAAGGTGGTCTTGTTTTTGTGCTTCGATTTTGTAGGAATTTTGTTAGACTGGATATATATGAGATTAGATAATGCGATTATCGCAGGAGTGTTCGGGCTGTTTTTCGGATCGTTTTTAAATGTGGTTGATTTGAGATTCGGGCATTGGAAAAGTATCGCGCTTAGTCGGTCGGCCTGTCCAAAATGTCATCATGTTTTAGCCTGGTACGATTTAGTACCTTTGTTCAGTTTTATTTTTTTACGAGGAAAATGCAGATATTGTCATCACTCAATTTCGTGGCAATATCCTTTAATTGAGTTGTCTTCCGGGGTGATAGTTTTCTCTTTATGGTGGAGTATTAACCCCGGTGATTGGCTTGGGATAATCAAGGCTGTTTTAGCCATTTTGTTAGGTGAAGTCATGCTCTTAATGTCTCTCCAGGATTGGAAGGAAATGCTGGTTCATGATGTTTTGTTTGCTTCCGCTTTAATAATTGGGTTATTGATCTGGCTAGTTAACGGCTGGTCTTTGATAACGGTTTTGTTGTCATTAGCCGTGACAGCTTTGCCTCTGGCGGTGCTTGCGCTGATTTCCAAGGAACGCTGGATGGGTTGGGGAGATGTTTTAATTGCTCTGGCAGTTGGCTTACAGCTTGTGTATCCACTAGGATTTATCTGGTTTTATCTGGCTTTTTTTACCGGAGCAGGAATAGGTGTTATTCTGATATTACTTGGTTTGAAGAGGGGAAAAGACCCCGTGCCTTTTATTCCGATTCTGCTGCTTAGCTACCTGATTACTAGTGTTTGGGGGCAAGCGATTCTGAATCGCTACTTATACATTAGCGGATTTCGTTAATTGTTAGCCGATGTGGTAGAATAAATTTGATGATTAGAGGGGCGTATTACATCAAAACATGGCGATAAAAAACACGCATTTAGTCTGATTGAGCTGTTGGTAACGATTGCCATAATGGCGTTGTTGACGGTGGCTGTTTTGCCGATGCTTGGAAGTTATAATCAACACGATCAGACTATGGCTGATGCGCAAATGGTTGGCGACCTATTGGATCAAGTCAGGTCTTACGCGGTTAATCCCGAGCCCCAATTGTGTCCGGCCATAAATGGTGTACAACAAACATACAACATCAACGAATATGCTTTGTTTATTCCATCCGACCCTGGTTCGGGTGGCGCCAATTTTACCAGTCCTCCGGATCCGAATAATAGTGGTAACATTACTTATCAGTGCGGTATTTACAACCAGCCGACTGCTTTGACAACCAATGAATATGCGGTTGAAGCAATTTATTTTGATACAAGCACCAGTACGCGTTACACATTGGGAGTTGTAAGTATCGGACATTTGTCCAATGCGTCAGTGTTTGATTCCCCCGGGCCCAGTAATTTGCAAAGTAGCAATCCCAGAGCGACTTTAATCGGTTGGCAATCGCCGAGTGGTATATTTGATCCTGATCAGTGCACGACATATTCCCATATTTCTCCATATAATTATTTTGTTCAAGGCATACCTTTTTTTCTTTGTGTTGGTGGTACTACTACATCATACGAGCCAAATGCTTCCATTAACGAAATTATTACGGAAAACACGGTTTATTCGCTGATAACCGGCGGCTTGGCAGACGGGCAATATATGGTCATTTCGGTTGGTTCCAGCGCGTCTCAAAGTGCTTATCGGGTTCCGATTGTTATTAATATGACAACTGGAGTAACGGTTGGGATCGGCAAATTACCGGATGGTTTTCAAATCTTGTCTGGTTAATATTTAACAACAATACTCGGTATATTAACGCAAAATGAATAAATCAAAACAACACACAATCATTGTCCAACGTAAAGCCTTCGGATTAATCGAGGTGCTTATTGCCGGTGTTTTGGTCATTGTTTTAGCCGGGGCAACAATCAGTTTACGGCAAAGGGCGTCTCAGCAGACGATTTTTATTAGTGATCAGGCCGAGGCTTCTATGTTATCCAGGGAGGGAATGGAAGCGGTAAAATCAATCAGGGATAACAATTATCAACAGGTAATTGATCAAGGGGTGAGTTCTTCAACCACTAACCCCCCAACGATCACGCAATCTGTGGTAAAAGCCCCTTGGAACTGTGACATTACTTTATTGCCTACACTGATTAGTGTTCAAGCTTATAATAATGAAACCAACAGCAACATAAATGCTTTCACGATGACGGCATGCGATACCAGGCCGTATGAGAATAGTACCGGTAATTCAAGCACTTGGGATAGCACGGCTAATACGAATGAAAATTGGGGTAATTTTGATCAGTATTACGGTTACAACAATGCCGCCAATCCGATGCAGCATATTGTGTCCGAGAACCCGACCATGGAATTGGTTAAGGGTATGGATTGGGGACTGTCTTTTAGAGACCCGACAAACAAGGGTGTTGAACCACAATATGCTTGGTCACTTTCTTCTCCATATGTTGGCGGATTTCCTTCCTTTGATGCCGGTGCTCCGGATCCAACCAATCAAGACAATCCAAATAATTCATGGCTGGCTGCAGGGGCAGACGGGTGTATGGGCATAGAGAGGATTTGGGTTCCGTTAGGATCCACCCTGTCCGCTTCGAGTACCCCGGTTAAAGAAAATAACGCTAATTACCAGTTGTGGAGCTTTACGCCGACGTCCGGCAATGCTACGTGGTCTCAGGATAATAGCGTCGCGAATTTTGGCATTACTCCCGGTACCACTTACGATGGCACTTTTAATGGTTGGAACACCTGCCAAGATGATCCGCCGGCTGGTTATGAGGAGTTCAGAAGACAGGTTATTACGAACGAAATAACTAATATTTCTGGTGATGCGCTTGCCAGTTATCCGGCAGACTGGAATGATAATGGTCAAATAAATATTCCAGGCCTAGCAAGAATCATGGTTAGAACAAGCTGGAATGATTCCGGCTGGCAAAACCGTTATAATAATATCAACGCGGTTTTGTTAGTAACATATTTGAGCAACTGGAGATCTTTGATAAATTAAAGATTTTTATTTATGAAACAAATATTTGCGACAAAAAGAGGATACAGTTTAATCGAAGTTCTGATTGCCGCCGCAATCTTTGCCGGAATCGTTACTTTAACGATAGGCTCATTTTCGCAAACGCTAAATTTTAATAGTTCCGTTGACCAGGCTTCTACTTTACGACAGACTGCAAGCGTTACAATGGATTATTTAATTCGCGCAGTGCAAAGGGCTGAAACCCAATCAATATTTGCTTACAACGGCAATGGAACAACCGATCCGACTAGCGTATGTGTTTTTACCTACGCTGATCATACCGCTACTTCTTGTCCTGCGTATCCGTATTATGGTTACGGGTACGTTTTAATCGATGGAGTTAATGCGAATAATCAGTTTATTTTTGCTGATCCGGCGATCGCGAGACCTAATTCGGGTATTTTGATACCCGTTGTTCCAATTCAGACTCCCATTTATAGCAATGAATGGATTGAGATTTTGCCTACGGGCAGCGTTCCTGGTTCGGCGGTTATGAGAATCGGTTATTTTCTTGACAATAATGGTAATAAGCTTCAGCCAGGAATAGTCGGTTCCCCGAGCAATTTTAATCAAATTTCTAGCGTTAGCGGCTTAGCTATCAACGTACAATGGTTACCGAGCGGAGTGAACATTGCCTCGCTGACTTTTTTTGGTAACGATCCGCAATCCATTAACTTCACTCAAAGCGGGAGCGGTGGTGCATCAGGGACGCTGCCAAATATGGCGTACAATGGTTCTGTCTCTCAACCTTATTTGACCGTGACCATTCAGCTTTATCTAACTTCCAATTCGGGGACAATCTATACTTACCAGACAACTTTGGCAAATAATAATTACCAGATAACATTTCCTTCGTGTACATTCCAAAACGGCCCCGGTGGAAACTGTACATAAGTGTTAGAAGCATACGACTATACAGATCAGATAATTATCCTGATAACCGTTTTTTGCCGGCAATAAACCCCCGCTTAAAAGGAAAGTCGGGGGTTATTTGTTTCTAGATAGGAAAATGTCCATGTTTTCATTAAGGATTACTAAAGACTGGTCTTCTAACCTATTAAACAAAACGACCAGCACCGCTTGTAATATAATACCGAACGACGAGTCTATCGTATAACGGCCATGATAGATTGCCACGAGCTGATAGATAAACATGGTCATGGTCACTATCATGACGTACGGTATGAACA
Organism: bacterium; assembly: GCA_027364665.1. GTDB lineage: Bacteria > Patescibacteriota > UBA1384 > CAJBMM01 > CAJBMM01 > DAHXOW01. The sequence goes on from DAHXOW010000052.1 coordinate 6,786, forward strand.
GATTATATGTGTTCACCGTAAACTTTGACGCTATCAGATGTAGCCCTGGTCGGTTAATTCTAATTGCCAGGTTGGATAGAAGAACCGAACTAATTACACAGAGAAAAATGATCGGTTCAATTACTTTACAAGACAACAAAATGAATTCTGATGCGAGTTCCATTTTTAAAGTACCTCCCCATAGGTTCGCGGTCGATTATATCATTAATTTATCAGAGAAACTAAATACTTAACCTCTGGCGACTCAAAGACTTTTTTGGCTTTGTGGCATCGATTGGCAAACCTGAGCATTTGTTGTTATGATAGCGCCATGAAACGAATGTTGACGGGAGACAGGCCGACCGGCGCGTTGCATCTGGGTCATTTGGTGGGAACGCTTCTAAAACGGGTGGAGTTACAGAATCAATTCCAGACTTTTATTATTATTGCCGACTTGCATACTCTGACCACGAAGCCGAATAAAGAACAGATTGCCGGTTTAAAAGAAAGAATGCGTCAGCAGGTTCTGACCTATTTAGCTGTCGGCCTTGATCCGGACAAGACGGTAATTTATCAACAATCAAGAATTCCCGAAGTTTGTGAGCTGGCAACAATTTTTTCAATGCTGATCAGTGTTCCCAGATTAGAGCGTGTACCGACCTTAAAAGAACAATTGACTAATTTACATCTGGACCAGGTTTCACTAGGATTATTGTCTTACCCTGTGTTACAAGCGGCGGATATTCTAATGGTTAAAGCAGAAGTGGTTCCGGTAGGACAGGATCAGGCTAGTCACCTGGAAGTAACCAAAGAGATTGTTCAAAGATTTAATAATAATTATGGTCGGGTTTTCCCCGAGCCGCAGGCGATTTTTTCTACTGAGAAAATTTTAGTCGGGATTGATGGACAGGCTAAGATGAGTAAAAGTTTGGATAACGGAATCGCTCTATTTGATGGTCCGGATCAAGTTAAAGCTAAAGTCATGCGGATGTATACCGATCCGAAACGAATCAGAGCCACTGATCCGGGTACTGTCGAGGGTAATCCGGTTTTTATCTACCATGATTTATTTAATAATGATAAATATGAGGTGGCTGACTTAAAAAAACGGTATCGCATGGGTAAAGTCGGAGACATTGAAGTTAAAGAGAAACTGGCCAGCGCTTTAAACAATTATTTACAACCGATTCGAGACCGGGCGGAGAAATATCGTAAGGCGGATTATCTGGATGACGTTCTTGACTCAGGCAGCCAAACCGCTCGAAATGAGGCAATTAAAACTTTAAATCAAGTTCGACAAGTAATGGGACTATAATTTTTATTTGGGGTGAGCAATGCGGAAAATCAGAGCCGTTTTTCGAGTTCTGTTTCAAGACAATCTGAATTACCGGGCACAGGCGGTGGTTTGGATTATGACCAGCATAATACCAACGGTAACCATCGCTGCTGTTTGGTTGGCTTCCTACGGTAAATCGACTACTTTAGGCGGTTTTGCCAAATCGGATATGATTATGTATTTTGTCGGTTCGCTGGTCATTACTAATATTATCAGTTCTTCGATCTCATTTGATATGGGTAACGAGATAAAACAGGGTCGATTATCATTTTATTTGGTTAGACCTTTGAGTTATCCTGTTTATCAATTTTTGGCCAATCTGGGTTGGCGAGTTTTTCGCACGATGATGTTTTTACCTTTTTTGCCCTTGATTTGGTTGGCATTGTATCGAGAGCTAAACTTTTCTGCCACAAATCTAGGTTGGCAATTTTGGTTTGCGATAATAATTGCTCACTTGCTTTCTTTTGCAATGTCATTTTTTGTGGGGAGTTGGGCGTTATTTTTGGAAGATATGAGTAGCATAGACCAAATATATTCCTTATCCTCCTTTCTTCTATCCGGCAGCATCGCGCCAATTGCTTTGATGCCGAAAGGGTTGCAAGCAATTGCTGATTGGTCGCCATTTCGTTATGTTCTGTCTTTTCCCCTGGAAATATTAACCGAACATTCATCAATGGTTGGATTGAATTTCGTGATCAGTTTGTCTTGGTTGATTCTTTTTGTTTCAAGCGGTTTATTATTATTTAATTTCGGTTTAAGGCGTTACAGCGCTATAGGACAATAATCATGAAATATTATTTTCGGGTTTGGAAAAGATTTTTCGTTAATGCCGTTTCTGCCGGAGCTGCTTTTCGGGCGAATTTCATTATTAATGTTGTGGTAAGCTTTGCTTGGATTGCCATGTCATTTGCTTTAGTCAATATTGTTTTTTCCAATACCGGTTTGGTGGCTGGCTGGACTAAGCTTGAAGTATTTGCCGTTTTCGGCATTTTTGAGATCGTTGACGGTCTGATCTCCTTATTTGTCTGGTCGGGGATTGTGCAGATTCCTCAATTGATTCGTGACGGTTCAATCGATTATTTGGTAACCAAACCGATTAACAGCCAGTTTCAAGCCGCTTTCAAACAGTTTGAGCCCTCAGCAATTTCAACTTTTGCCACCGGTTTGGGGATTATGATTTATGTTAGTAGTTTTCGGATTATACCGATTAATTTGGAAAAAGAATTAGCTGCGTTATTTCTGGTTATTTGTGGCATAGTGATTTACTATTCTTTGGCAATGATGGCGGTAACTTTGAATTTTTGGTTTATCCGTTTGGAAAATATTACCGCATTGTTAACTATGAGCGTAGTGACCGCCCGATATCCTCTTAATGTTTTTAAAGGAGTCTTGGAAAAATTTGTCTTTTTTGTTTTACCGTTGGCTTTTTTTGCTACGGTTCCGGCAATGGTGCTTTTTGGTAAGGTTCCGGCATTGCCTTGGTTAATCATCGGTTTGTTTTTGTCATTGATTTTTATAATTATATCTTGGTTTTTCTGGCAGTTTGGTTTGCGATCATATTCCAGCGCCAGCAGTTAAAAGGAGAAAAAATGGAAACGATTATTCGGACAAAAAATTTAAACAAAACTTACCGAACGTTTCAGAGGCAGCCAGGCCTCTGGAATTCACTTAAAAATTTAGTTATACGACATTATAATTATAAAACCGCAGTATCGGGAATCGATCTGGAAATAAATAAAGGCGAATTTGTCGGATTTTTAGGCCCTAACGGCGCTGGTAAGACCACAACGCTAAAAATGTTGTCAGGTATTTTGTATCCAACAGAAGGTCAGGCCGAAGTGGCCGGATATGTACCCTGGAGAAGGCAAGCTGCTTTTCAAAAACAAATGTCGATTATTATGGGGCAGAAGAATCAACTCTGGTTTGATTTGCCGGCCGCGGATTCGTTTAATCTACTGACGGATATATATGACCTTGATCCGGGACAAGCTGCCGGGACAGTTAAAGAATTGGCAAGTTTATTGGGAGTAACCGAGTATCTTAATGTCCAGGTTCGCCGGCTTTCATTAGGTGAAAGAATGAAAATGGAACTGATCGCCGCTTTAATTCACCGACCAAAAGTATTGTTTCTGGATGAACCGACCATCGGTCTGGATGTTGTTTCACAAAAAAGTATTCGAGACTTTTTAAAGCGATACAATCGAGAAGAAAAAGTAACCATTCTTTTAACCAGTCATTACATGGAGGATATTGTTGCTCTCTGCCAGAGGGTAATTATTATTGACCAAGGATCAATTAAGTACGACTCGTCTTTAAGTGATTTATTGGCTAAGTATCAAACGGAGAGAACAATTCGTCTAAATTTTGACCGGCCGGTTCAGCGTTCCGCATTAGCGAAACTGGGACAGCTTAGTGAGTTCAAAGACGAAGAGGCGGTTTTAATTGTTCCGGCCGATAAATCTCTTGAAATCGTCAAAAAATTATTGGAGGAGACGCCGATCAAAGATTTTTCTTTTCAATCGGCTGAAGCAGATGAAGTTATCCGCCGTTTGTTAGTCTCGGGAATAAAATAGCCGTTAATTAATTGTTTATTTATGATATATTTTTTTAAATCACAAAAATTCTCCGTTTGTGATGACGGAGAATTTTAGTTGATGTCGTTAATCTTTATATGAAGACCGGGTTATCCGGACTCCAAAATTTTTTGGATCAAGACCAGCCGCCAGCATAGCTCCTGGCCAGCCGATGTACGGGTTGTCCTCGCCCCATTCTTTAATTTTGGTAGCCGCGAAGTAAAAACAACGGCCGGTTTTATCTTTGCTTATATTTTTTGGATTCAAGTTCCTCCCGCTTCTTTCCGCTTCCTTGATGAATCCGATGATCTGGGATCTGGCGCGTCTTTGTTTCTTGGTAATCTCGTTGTACGGTATTCCTGCCGCTGATAAAGCTTCTGGCCAACTGCCGAATCGGTGTATTGCACCGTAAAACAGTCTTTTTTTCTTTGGGTCCTGATTCAGTTGCATTGATCTGGAACAAAGGTCGATTTTTTGGCCATGGTATGCCCTTAGAGACTCAATAATTTCTTGTTTTGTCCAGACAAGTTTCATCTTTTTTACCCCCTTAAAATTGTGTTATTCTGTAAAAGTACAAATAGCGTTACTTATTTTGCCCCAGAAATTACGATATGGCAATATATGAAGGATAAAAAATGATCAATTTGTCGGTAAAGACGGATGGAGGATCAAGAGGAAACCCCGGACAAGCGGCTTGCGGTGCGGCTGTTTGGGATGAAAACGGTCACTTGATCAAGGAAATATCCAAATCCATAGGTATTGCCACCAATAACCAGGCGGAATATCGGGCGTTAGAGATTGTTCTGACTTGGATTGTTGAAGAGTGTGGTCAGGCTCGAGTTAAATGCTTTCTCGATTCGCAATTGGTTGTTGAACAACTGAACGGTCGCTACAAGCTGAAAAATGCCGCGTTGAAGCCTCTTTTTGAACGGATAAAAGAATTGATTAATCAATTGGGCGGTAACGTTTTTTTTACTCATATTCCAAGAGAAGAGAACAAATTAGCGGATAAATTAGTCAACCAGGCGCTGGATAGCCTGTGAATCTGTTTGTTAAGGTGGTACCGGGAGCAAAGCAAATCAGAGTTGAAAAAACACTGACCGGTTTAAAGGTCCATCTGACCGAACCGGCTAAAGACGGCAAGGCAAACGCTCAATTGTTACGAATTCTGTCAGACCATTTTCTGATTAATCAAAGTAAAATTAAAATCATTTCCGGAAAAACGAGCAGAGTAAAAATCATATCGCTACTTTAGAGTCGCGCTTCTCATTGTTTATTATATGAATTTTGGTAATGGTCGGGAAATATTTTAATTGATCGCTGTTATCCACGGTTGTCGATTTGATCGTTTGTTGTTATGATGACGCATGAAACACTACGAATGGTAAGTAGACCGGAGTTTAAATTGGTTTATGGTTATCGGAGGTGGCCTTGTTTGATCGGGTTGATCCCAATGTTTCTTTTCCTTCTTTAGAAGAAGAATTAATTAAGATTTGGGATAAAGAAAAGCTTTTTGATCGGGTGCAGGAAAAAACCGTTCAAGGTAAGCCGTTTGTTTTTTTTGAAGGACCTCCGACTGCTAATGCTAAGCCTGGTTTGCATCATCTGGTTGCCAGAGCTTTCAAAGATGCTGTTCCTCGTTATCAAACAATGCGCGGGCGGCGTATTGACCGAAAGGCCGGCTGGGATACACATGGTTTGCCGGTTGAGCTTCAAGTCGAAAAAAAGATTGGCATTACCAACAAAAAAGCCATTGAAAAATACGGTATCGCCAATTTCAATAAGCAATGTCGTGAAGACGTTTGGTCTTACATTTCCGAATGGCAGGAAATAACCAGACGAATCGGTTATTGGCTTGATTTTGAAAATGCCTACGTAACTTATCACACTGACTATATCGAATCGGTTTGGAATATTTTAAAACAGGTACATGACAGACACGATTCGTTAAGCAGATCATTGTTATATCAAGGTTATAAGGTCGTACAATATTGTCCTCGTTGCGGCACTGCTTTATCCAGCCATGAAGTGGCCCAAGGTTATAAAACAACGACCGATAATTCAGTTTATGTCAAATTTAAGACCGAAGACGGATTAAATATTTTGGTTTGGACAACGACGCCTTGGACTTTGCCCGGAAATGTCGCTTTAGCCGTTGGTCCTCGGATAGATTACGTTATTGTTTCGGAGAATAGTCACCAGAATAAATTTGTTGTGGCCAAACTACTTTTTGAGGAATTAAGGGCTAAGGGAATTATTGACGGAGAAGTTATCGACATTGTTAAAGGCGAGGAGTTGATTGGTAAATCTTACCGACCGCTTTGGCCGAATGCAATAAAAGATAACACTAGAGCATTTAAAATTGTTCCTGCGAATTTTGTGACTACCGAGGAGGGGACCGGCATAGTACACATTGCCACGATGTACGGCGAAGACGATTATAACTTGGGCAATGAATTTGGTTTACCCTTCGTCCACACGGTAGATGAAGACGGTAAGTTTTTGATTGACGGACCGCTGTTCGGTCAGCCGGTAAAAGACGCAACCAGTGAATCGCTGATTATTTCATACTTGAAGGACAGTGGGGCATTATCCACCGTTTTACCGTATGAACATGAATATCCATTTTGTTGGCGCTGTGATACTCCATTGCTCAATTATGCCAGATCTTCCTGGTTTATTCGGATGTCCGAGTTGCGTCAGGAAATGTTATCCAGAAACGCCACAGTTAATTGGGTCCCTTCCAGTCTA
>DAHXOW010000080.1 GCA_027364665.1 bacterium
TATTTAAACCGATCGGAAATTGGCGATCGGCCGGGTTAATATAAATCACGTCATTTTGTCTTTCGGCGGGAATATTTTTCAATAAAAACCGGACCAAATCTCCATGCGGATCCAAAACGGCCAAGCCGCGTCCTTTACTCATATCCTGCAAGGCCATTTGGGCAATTAAAGTTGACTTGCCCGTACCGGTCTTACCGATGATGTAAGCATGGCTTCGACGTTGTGCGGCAGTTAAGCCGATCGGAAGCATGTTATCCCCGTAATTATTGATTCCAATCTTTAAATCCAGCTCAAAAGCGTTTTGTTTTTGAGAAAGAGGTGCGGGCAGATCCCTGCTTTTTGATATGTGTAAGTCTTCTACTTCCGCGGTGTTACCGAAAGGGAAGTGATACAAATTAGCCAGTTCGGCCGTCGACAGGATATTCCGCTTGGAAGAATGAAGACGATGACCGATTCGAAACGCGGCGAGTTGCCGGGTGAAAAACGACTGATTCAGCAATTGGCTTTTGGCTCTTAATTGCTGCCATTTGCTATTAAACGTACTGAGCGAAGCGGTGAATCCGGACATTCTTTCTTTAACGGCATTTTTATTGTCCGACATTAAACCAAGTCTTAATGATGATTCAAATAAATCTCTGTTAACTTTGTCGCACATTAAGGAAATTAATTCCGCTGACTGAATATTTTTTGATAAAACCGGTTTATTTGTCGATAATATCGGCAGGCGATTTCCGGTCGTATCCCAAAAAGCAATCGGCAAGCTAATAAATACTCTGATCAGAAAACCAAACACAGATAATAACTTATTGAACCAGGACAAGGGAATTTTCAGTCGATCCGTCAGAGTAACATTGGCCCGATTAACAGTTGTCGATCCGGTAAAAGCAGCTATTCTTCTTATTTTTCTGATTCGCCTGGTTACCACGCTGCCTAAACCGGCTTTTATCGGTGATATGACAATTTGAAATAACATCTCTTCGGATTGCCCCAAATTCGACATGCTTCCGGTTAAGTAATCAATCGGGTCATGCTGAGTCAGAGACGAATGGCTATTCAGTGGAATTAGAGTGTCATTGGTTAAATTAAATTCATAATAATATCGTCTACCGGACTGATAAAAATCATAACTCTCTGACTTCATAGCTTCTATCTTCATCTTTAATCCGGGAAGATATGCCAGTAAATCTCTTTTGACAATTTGCGCATCGGATAAGGGAACGATTAGGCGGTAATGAATCCCGGAAGATAAGGAAGCTTTCAACTCCAAAGCATAGCGTTTTTTAACCTTAAATAATCCGGATCGATTGTTTCCGTCTATCAGAGAAAACAATAATTGGTAAAATTTTTCCGTCGCATAGAAATCTTTATCAACATTGGTTGGAATAGTGATGTCTATTGTCGCCAACTTTTCTTTCAGATCCGCTATTAGATGGATTAATCTGACCAAAAAATAGACAAATAACAGACCGATCGTAATTAATACAGCCCAAAATAGTATTGGCTCGATATTCTGTGCTGCGACGTAGATAGAAGAAAATACCTTGAGTTTGCTTGAATATGATCCGGGAAAGAATAGGACGACATAGATGAATAATTTCTGGAAAAAATTTGGAACAGATCCGTGTTCTAAAGTGAAATAAAGAGAACCGATAAAACCGGTTTTATCACCAACAGACGGATGGAGTTTAGTAAATTGGGAGATGGTATCTCGGCCGAGAGCGGCGAAGTCTATCGAAGAGAAATCAGCAGGCGATGATCCGACCATACGGGGACCCTTCTCCCTCCTTGTTTCTCTTAGTTCTGGCCAAGGTATAGCAGATAATTGGCGTAAATTCAACGCCCTTGGATGATTTCAATCGAAAGCCCACGGAGTATCTTGTGCAGTATATTTTCACAACCAAACACCAATCGATTATTTATTAACAATTCTCCCGGAGTCTCATATTTATATAACTCATACAGGGTGCATTTTGCATCCTAATTTGTTAATATTATTGCCAATCACATTGTAATTATAATAAATATTTTTTTAAACACAGGGTTAGATTATCTAACTTATAAGCAATTTCATTCGCTTAAAGCGGCGGGCCATCGTGAACGCTGCAGCCACCGAGATTTGCAAAGACAGTAAGCTATTTATTGCGGCTTTGGCTTAGTTCAGAGTACTGCTTTACGCTGATTATTAGTATGTTATTATATTTTGCCAGTTTTAGTAGTAGTTTGTCGCCAGTAACTATATAATCAGCGGCACCCTTAATGGCAGTTTCGATAATTC
>DAHXOW010000009.1 GCA_027364665.1 bacterium
AGCAGTCGGCAAATAAACGCCTGGACCAGGTTCTAGCCGATCAAGTACAAAACAGGACAAGGTCCGAATGGCAAAGGTTAATAAAAGACGGACGAGTGTCGGTTAATTTAAAACAAAAAGATTGTGCCTATCAATGTGTAATAGGGGACATTGTAACTTTTCCAGAGCCAAAACAGGAAACTTTATTGCCTTCAAAAGAGCCGCTTGAAATAATTTATCAAAATAATAATGTTTTAGTAGTTAATAAACCGGCTGGTCTAGTTACTCATCCGAATCGTTATTCGGACCAGGATTCGTTGATTCAGAGGTTAGTCGGTCTTGAACCAGGGCTCAACAGAGTAATATACGATTCGGATAAACCGATTAGCCATCTAAGACCTGGAATAGTTCATCGTCTGGATAAAGACACCTCCGGGGTAATGATTATTGCCAAGAATATTGGCAGTTTACATTTCTTGGCCAACGAAATCAGAAATCATCATTTGGAAAAAACTTATTTGGCATTGCTTTCCGGAGATATCGGCCAGAAAAATATTATTGTTGATCAACCGATCGGACGGAAAAAAGGCAATCGTGAGTTATCCGTAATCGAGGGGGGTAGGGCATCGGTGACAAATTTCCGCTTACTTAAGCTGTTGCGTGACCAAAAAAATAACTGGTTTTCTTTGGTTGAGGCAAAACCGGTTACCGGGCGCACCCATCAAATCAGAATCCACGCCGCCTATTTAAAACACCCGGTAATGGGGGACAATCGCTACGGTACCGATTTGTCACAAACTTTATCCAGGCGCCTCGGTATACGACGTCAGTTCCTGCATGCTTACAGTTTAAGCATCCGACTGCCGGGAGAATCAGCTAAAAGAACTTTTAGCGCACCCTTGGCAGATGACCTGCAAAATATTTTGGAAAAACTAACCGGTTCTGGTCAAACCGGGTGACAAAGACACGCCGACTGAACTGAAAATAGGCTAATAATTGTTCTCAAACTCATCACATCAGAGAAATCTTGTACAATAAACATATTCGGTACGGTTGGCTATATTAGATCAGGGACAGAAAACAAGATTATTTAAGCCAGTTTCTTGGTTTCGCTTATCAACACACTTTTGATTTTATCCCAAGAATAATTTGAGATTAGCATCATCGGATCTGCTTCTTTGTCGGCATCCGAAAAATAAGATAGACTTTTCAAGATATGAAATCTTTGCGCTGCTAAATTAGTAAACCTTTGATTATAATAAATAAGAATCTGCGACAGATCACCGATTTCCCGACTCTCTAAAAGGTAAAAAAGATCAACAAAATCTCTTTTGGCTCCTCTTGAGGCAATTGCGGAAATTTTACTGGCCGCCAGATCTTTTAATCCGGCCAACCTAATGTCGAGAAAATTAATAGTCGGGCTAATTAAGGGATATTGATAATAGAACAAAGAGAAACGGCAACCGGAAAAGTGACCGATTAAAGTTTGCTCATCCTGTCGATCCAATTCAAAAGTCGGAATATTTTTTAAGGATTGAAGAACTTTTTCGAGATTAAAAATATCCTGAGTAAAAAAATCCAGATCATACGATATGCGATGTCCAAGTTGCAGGGCAATCGCGGTTCCCCCGGATAGATAGGTTTTCGGCGGAAAACAATCCGACCGGGCTAGTATTGCCAGGTATTGTCGCGTATTTTCTGGAAGGGTTTGCTCAAACATTTTATCTCGCTTTGGGGGATATTATAATACAATCCCCAAAAATTGGCTGATTTTTTAGATAATTGACGGCTGACTTTAAGGGCCCGGATAATTTTTTCAGTTGGATAACGCGCAAACATCCAGTGAACTTGATCGGTGTCGCCCCATTCTAAAACACGTTCTATAATTTG
>DAHXOW010000020.1 GCA_027364665.1 bacterium
AGACAGAAACCAAAGGGAAATTGCCAATATTTTGAAATTACCCATAACGAACACCAATCGGCTTTATAAAGAGCTCAGGGCGTTATGGAAACAATGGGATGGTTTAAAATCACTCGAGCCGCAAGCGGATTAGTAGCAAGAAGAGCCTTTAGGTTAAGCCTAACAGGCTCTTATTTTTTTGATCAGACCCATTGCTCTTTAGTGAGTACGGAGAACAAATTATCTATCCGTCTGCATTACGGAATAAGGTTAGATTTATAAACTCTTACCGACCAATTCTTTTTTTTACTCTTCTGTGATAATATTATCAATCAGGGCTCGGGCTCGTAGCTCAGTTGGTTAGAGCAGACGTCTTATACACGTCATGTCGTAGGTTCGAATCCTACCGAGCCTACCAAATTATTCCGGAGGTCTAAAGGAGATCGACCGGATCTATTTCAACTGTCCAGCCTTTTTCCAGGTTTCCGATAATTGTTTTTAATTTACTCAACTCAAAGTTCTTTCCTGTTTTAATTATCATATGATAACGATAGAAACCATTTAAACGCTCAAAATAACAAGGGGATGGTCCCAGAATCTCTGAATCAATTAAAGCAGGCAGATGGTTTAATTTTTCTGTTAAATTACTTGTTTTTATCTTAATCAATTCAAGTTGCTTAGCGCGATAAACAAAACGGATTAATCGATAAAATGGCGGGTAGCGATAAGAGCGGCGATTCTGTAATTCCCATCTGGCGTACCCTCCAAAATCATGATTAAGGGCGAAACGGATCAACGGATGTTCTGGTTGGAATGTTTGCATAACGGTTTTTCCAGGATTCTCGCCTCGTCCGGAACGTCCGGATACTTGAACAAGGAGGTTGAAAGTACTCTCAGAAGCACGATAATCGGGAAGTGACAAACCGTTTTCGGCCATAAGAATTCCTACAAGATCAACATTAGGAATATCCCAGCCTTTTGCAATCATTTGAGTGCCTAAAAGAATGTCATATTTATTTTGATAGAAATCGTGATACATGATCTGGAAGCTACCGCGGGATTTGGTGGTGTCACGGTCCATGCGTAAAACTCTGGCTTGCGGCAAAAATGTTTTTAATTCTTGTTCCACTCTTTCAGTCCCGAAACCACGAAGATCAATTTTTATCGATCCGCAAACCTGACAAGCGTCTGGTAGGCTTTCCATGTGATTACAGTGATGGCAAATCAGGCTTGGTTTAGCCTCTCCGGCTTGGCCTACAAAATGAACCGTTAAGGGAAGATTGCAGTCCGAGCAAGTCGAAATATTCCCACAGTTGGTACACAAGGCAGCCTGGGCGTGTCCGCGGCGATTTAACAGCAGCACCGACTGGCGATGCTGATTAAACGTTTCTTTGAGATAACCACGTAACGGATCAGAAATCGCCTGTTTGGGCAAAAGCTTTTCCTGCTTTAAATCGATTAAGATCGTTTCCGGCAACCTTAATTGATTAAAACGATTCTTTAGGCTGACAAGCCGATAGTTTTCACTACCGGTCTTCCAAACGGAAGACAAGCTCGGAGTTGCCGAACCGAAAATCAGTTTAGCGTCTGTCAATTCGGAAATTTTTTCGGCAACCCAGTGTGTATCGTAACGCGGAATATTTTCCTGATAATATGATTTTTCGTGTTCTTCATCAACAACGATAAGGCCTAAATTATCAAAGGGTAAAAAAAGTGCTGAACGTGATCCGACAACCACATTGGATGTCTTGTTTTTGACTTTCCACCAAGCCAGTCTTTTTTCAGCCTCAGACAAATCACTGTGCCAGGATACTACCTGTTCGAAAAAACGTTCCGTGAAACGCTGCACCGTTTGGGGAGTCAAGGCAATTTCTGGGACAAGGATCAGAACCTGTTTTCCTTGATTCAGCGATTCGGCAGCCATTTGTAAATAAATTTCGGTTTTACCAGATCCGGTAACGCCATGCAGAAGGAGAGGTTTTTGGCTCCCATGTATCAGATTAATTGCTTCGGTTTGCTCAGATGAAAGGTTGAAAGACTTTTTAGCTGCTTTTAACGGAGCGGGTAATGATGTTTTGGTCGGAGGTTTTGCCATCGGTAAGAACAAAAACAGGCTTTCGGCTAAAGGGTCTAGGAAATGTTCCGAGAGCTGTTTTGCAAGGTTGATTTGCCAATCTGTTAAGGCGAGATCGGGATGAATAACCTTTTTGATTGGACGATAGTTGATACCGGGTTTTTCTTTGACCGGATAACTCCAAACTAAGCCATTGATTAAGCGATTACGCAAAGGTAGACGAACCAAAAGTCCCCGTCTTAGATATTTAGCTTCTTCATCTGAAATCAGATATGTGAATTCGGAACGCTTACCGGTACGAGGGATCAGGATATTGGCTAACATAAAAAGAGAATACCATCACGAACGAAGAAATGATATAATAGCAAACTGCAAAAACAGCAGGTAGTCAGATATCATAAATTTAAGGAAATTTGCATAATGGCACTGATAGCTTTGGTGGGTCGCCCGAATGTCGGAAAATCAACTCTTTTTAATAGATTGATTGGTCAACGCAAGGCGATAGAATCTGATCTTCCGGGAACGACCCGTGATCGAATTTATGGGCAAATTGAAAATGAAGAACAGGTTGCTATATTATCCGATTTGGCCGGTCTGACTGATAATGAATCTGATCAGTTGACCGAAAAAACAAAGGAACAAATAGGAATAGCGATTGAGAAAGCTGATTTGATAATTATGGTCACCAGTGCCATAGATGGAGTTTTAAATGAGGATCATAAAATTGCCGACTATTTGCGCAAACAAAATAAACCAGTGCTTTTGGCGGTAAACAAATCAGACAACCGGGTGCTTGATGCCGCTTCTGCCAATTTTATGAGCCTGGGCTTTCCGGATACCGTGGCGGTATCAGCTATTCACAATTCAGGCATATCCGATTTGACTGATCTAATCTGGCAAAAACTCCCTAGGAGTCGTCGGGTTAAGGCGGGTGCTAGTCGAGTGAAAGTCGCAATAATAGGTCGCCCGAATGTCGGAAAATCAACTTTGTTAAATCACTACGCCGGCGAAAAGAGAGCGATCGTTTCCGATTTGGCGGGGACAACCAGAGACAGCATTGAAATATCGGTAACGCATCACAATGATACGATCGACTTTTTAGATACGGCAGGATTTAGACACCGCGGACAGGTTGGCAGAGGAATTGAGAAATATTCGTTTTTAAGAACGCTGTCTGCCGTTGAAGAGGCTGACATCAGCGTACTTTTAATTGACCCGAAAGAAGGCGCCGTTGCGGGTGACGCTAAAGCAGCTGGAGTAGCGGCCGAATTAAATAAAGGGTTGATAATTGCTGTTAACAAATGGGATTTATATGGCGATACGGATGATGACAGTTCGCGTGAGCGTATTTTGAACATGGCCAGGGAGACTTTGGAATTTGTTCCGTGGGCACCGGTTATTTTTATCTCCGGAAAGGACGGATTAAATGATCGAAAATTATTGGAATTGATTGTGAAAGTAAAACTGGCCAGAGAACAAAAAATATCAGATGACCAAACAGCGAAAATAATCACCGAAGCCGCTGCGAGGCACCCACATTTACCAAAAATTTATAGTTTAAAACAATTTGAAAAAATTAACGAGCCGATATTTCGCCTCGAAATCAACCGGCCTGAGAGCTGGCATTTTTCCTTCAGCCGTTTTATTGAAAATTTAATCAGAGAACAGGTGCCGTTTAACGGAACAGCGATTAAAATTGAGACCGTTGCTCATTCACGATGAGTATGTAATGTGTTGCAAGATTCCTAAATTATCTGTCCGATAAACAGTTAGAAAAGCCCGGCCGATAAGGTCGCTGGCGGGAACCAGGTTCCAGTCTCTGGAATCATCAGAGTGATCGCGATTATCTCCCATCACAAAATAATTGTTCGGTCCTACCGTCCATGACTGTGGCGCATAACTCCCGTCTACGGTTGTTTGCTGGCCGGGAGTTAGATATTTTTCGGATAATACTTCTCCTTTGGGATGGTTTGAGTTGTAAATAGTAACTTTGCCCTTGGCAATTACAACGGTATCTCCGGGTAAACCGATGACTCGTTTTACATAATTAACGCTGGTATTAAGAGGGTATTTGAATACGATAATATCGCCTCTGCTGGGATGGGAATAGAGCAAACCGGTTTTTTCGACCAGAAGATACTCATAGTTATGTAATGTCGGCTCCATCGAACTGCCGTCTACCACAAAAGGCTCAATAAAATAAGCTCTGATAATCAAAGCAATGATCAAAACTCCGATAACCGTTTTGGCAATTTCATACAAAAAACGCATTACATATGAAATCGGGTGTTCTGCAATCGGTTTTTTGACCGAGGTCACGTCATGATTTTGTTCATCGGTTGATTTAGTGATATCGTTCATGCTTTTACGATCATAACAATTTTTTGTTTAATGTGAAACTTGGGCTAATAACTTAATAAGCAATTTCTTTGGCTTGTATTCCTGACCTGTTGATTAATAAGTATTGGCCATAACCCCAATTAAACAGGCCGCTGTCGGCGAATTTGGCGTTCTCATTGACTTCCTGACAGTGGGTATGACCGCAAATCAGCCAATAATCTTTCGGCAAATTGGTCTTTTTCCAATTGAGCATTTTTCTGTTTCCTTTTGCATATATCTTCAGATATTTTTTGCCGATTATCTTGACCATTATTCCTTCAAAGACGTTTCCCAGGTTACGGATTTTTCTAGGAATGACCAGGCGCTTGTCGACAGTCGGTGCCAAACGGTCTCCGTGTTCGAAATAATAAACCTGGCCGAAAGTTTTGAGAGCAAATTTATTAGACTGAAAGGAAGAAAAAGTTCCTTCCTGAACAAAACTTTCTGGATCATGATTTCCGAAAAGATAAAATGTCGTTTTGTTCTTTAGCGTTATGAACAACTTTTTCCATTCCGAACCGGCAATATCTGGCCAATCATTTCTGTATCCGTCGACAATATCGCCGTTTAAAACTATGACTTCTGCCTGATCGATCAACCGATTCAGGGCATCTGCTTTCCCGGGATCAAACCTGCTGTTGAGATGAATATCAGAAATGACCAGAACTTTTTTATCATCCAAATCGACAATGGGAGTTTCCTTAAAATGCATAATATGCATTCTAGGCATTTTTATCCTGAAACAAAAGCAATCTCAAACAAAACTGTTATTTACCGGCGAGGACACTGTTGTTGCGGTTATTTATTTTTTCTAACATTTTTGTTAAAGCTGATGATAATTGTAGAACAAATTCCTAAATATTGGTGGGCAATACTGGACTTGAACCAGTGACCTCCGCAATGTGAATGCGGCGCTCTAACCAACTGAGCTAATTACCCGATGCGACTGAAGTTTAACACATCTCGGCTTCTTTGAATATAAGAAATGACACTGTACAATAATAAGAAATGACAACCAATACCGATTTTGACCATAACGAGTATCGTCGAATTAAAATTCTAGGCATGATTGTCCTGGTCTTACTGATTTACGGAATAATCGGCTATATTTTAATTGACGGGCTTAGTTTTACAGATGCATTCTTGCGCGTCTTGCTGGTTTTTTCTACACTGGGATTTAGTGAGGCAACGACCCAAGGACTAGCAGGAAAATGGTTCACCATTTTACTGATAGTTGCCGGTGACAGTTTGATTTTGTACGTTGCAACTACGGTCGTAAGAGAAATAGTCGAAGGTGAAGTTACCGGATCCTGGAAAAAAATACGAATGTTGAAAAAGATTCAAGGATTAAAAGATCACGTGGTTATATGCGGTTTTGGACGAGTTGGTCGTCAAGTCGCTGAAGAAGTTGCGGCTGAAAACATACCAGTCGTGGTTATTGATCGAGAAGATAAATCGGATGAATGTTTAAAACAAGGATATTATTTTGTCCACGGAGACTCCTCCGTCGAAGACGCTCCGCTAATTGAGGCCAATGCTCAAAAAGCGCGAAGTATTGTTATTGCCATCGGTAATGACAGCGACGGGCTGGCGGCAGCTGTGAACGTTTCTGCTCTTTGTCCTGATGTTTATACCGTCGGACGCGCCAGTAATCGACAAGCCGAAGCGAGATTATTGAGAAGCGGTGTCGATCGGGTTGTTATGCCTGCAACCATTGGCGGTTATCATATGGCGACCATGGCACTTCGACCGTCGGTGATTGATTTTATCGATATGATTTTGGACAGTAAGCATGATGAGTTACAGATCGAAGAAGTCATTATTCAGGAAGATTCGGAAATTGATGGCCAGAAGATTGGCGACTTATTCGCAAAGAGCAGCGGGATCAGAGTTCTGGCCGTACAGAGGTTCAATGCTGCGGGTTTTATCCGTCCTAACACCAACACGGTAGTGCGCGTTGGCGACCGGCTGATTTTATTAGGTAAGAACGAACAAATGAGTTCGATTATCGTAAAAGCCGGTCAGTTAAAGAAAGGGCAATAAGCATGCACCCGATTTTATTACATGTTGGTTCTGTAACCGTATATTCATTCGGATTATTTTTAGCCTTGGGGATAGTCTTCGGGGGCACGGTAGTTGCTCTTCTGGCTAGAAAATTCAAATTATCTACTCGCGGTTTGTTTGATAATCTGCTTTTTATTATTTTCTTTGGGGTTATCGGAGCAAGAATTGCCTATGCAATTGTCTATCCACAGTATTTCCAGGCGCCTTTAGGCAGCTGGTGGGACGTTTTGGCTCTATGGCAAGGTGGTTTGTTGTATTACGGAGCTATCATTGTCGGCTCATTGTCTGCTTGGTTGATTTTTCGGTCTGACCAACGTAATTTGACGCGCTGGATGGATATTATGCTAATCGGCATGTTGATTGGAGTAGCTTTTGGGCAATCCGGTTGCCAATTAGGAGGCTGTTCTGCCGGAATTCAATCAGGATCGCATTGGACGATCGGCGGCCGGATCCCTGTTCCCTTGTACGAGGCGATTTGGGCGACTCTTTTGTTTATCACCTCAATTACACTTTATTTAAAAGACATTTTCTGGAGAAGAGACGGTAGAACGTTTTTTGTTTTTGGTTTAGTTTATCTGACCGGCAGATTCATTCTTGATTTTTGGCGTTCCAAAGCCCTTGTTTGGCACGGGGCGTCCTGGATGACTCTGTCAGATTTATTCCTGATCGCAGTTATGGCCATGGTTATGGCTGTTTTGCTTATTAGACGCCGCAGCCTTAACAATGTCGAAGCAGATTATTAAACGAATTACTATTGCGCTTTCGGTTATTTTATCCGTCTGGTTATTATCCGAGTCTATTGTAGTAATAATGGAAAAATTTTATAGCCATTTGATAATTTCTGGTGGAAATTGGTGGTGGAACACGGGTAGCCAGGAGACTATCGGTTGGCTGAGCATTTTGTTTATCATTATTTTATTATCGGCGACGCTTCTTAAAAGTATGAAATACGATATTCTGGTGATAATTTTCGTTATAATCGGAAGCGTATCGGTCAACGCCTACGAAAGATTTCGTTTTGGAGCGGTAATTGATTATTGGCCGTGGTTATTCAACCTGAAAACAAACTTTCCCGATTGGTTAATCAGTTGTTCGTTGATTTATTTATTGATCAAAGCGATTTTCGGCAAGGAGACTATTTAATTTTATCTACGATCGCCTTAAAACTCGCCGGCTGGCGTTCGGCCATTTCGGCTAAAACCTTGCGATTCAAATTAAGGTCGTGTTTCTTTAATAAGTGGACAAAGACCGAATATTTTAGATCATGTTCAGCTAAGGCAATGTTAATTGTGGTGATCCATTGACTGCGCATCAGCCGTTTTTTGGCGCGTCTGTCACGATAGGCAAAGATACCGGCATTCAAACTGGCTTGTTTGGCCATTCTGAATAGGTTATTTCTAACGCCGCGATACCCGCGAGTTAATTTAAAAAGATTTTTATGTGTTTTATGAGCACTTACACCACGCTTAACACGGGTCATGACTATCCTTTACGTTTACATTTGATAAGGCAACATTTTTGCCAGATGTTTTTTTTCGGTAGACAAAACCGCAACCATAGCAGTCCTTCTCGGCGATTTATTAACTCGTAAATGACTAACTGCCGCAGGTTTGTGAATTACTAAACCGTTAGCCGTGAAACGGACTCTTTTGAACATTGCTTGGTGGGTTTTTTGTTTCATTTTTATTCCTTTGATTGGGGAGCAATTGTGGCGCTGATTTGGTTTCCGACTTTGCTGGGTGATTGCTCTAATTTACCCCCTATGCGCTCAATTAGTCCGCGAAAGTTTTCCTCAGCCTGAGAAGCAAAAGCCTGTTCTCTTCCTTTCATTCTAACGACGAGATGAACGCGGTGGCCTTTTTGAAGAAATTTTTGAGCTTGAGCAATCTTTAAGCTAGCATCATGATCGGAAATTTTCGTGCTCAGCCTGATTTCCTTAACCTCAATATTTTTTTGGTGTAATCGGCTCTTTCTTTGCGATCTGGTTTCTTCGTAACGAAGCTTGCCATAGTCTAGAATTTTACAGACCGGAGGGTTTGCGTTCGGCGAAATCTCAACCAAATCAAGACCTTTTTCTTCAGCCATCGCCAGCGCTTGGGATATTGCCGTTTGACCCAAATACTCACCGGTCTCATTAACCAAAACACAAAACGGAACCCTGATCTCCGTATTAATTCGAAAGTTTTTAGCGATAGCTTAAAATCTCCACAATCTCCACACTTAAAGACAATCAAAGATTAACAAAAAACACTTGACTCGTCAACAAACGTTTGGTCAGCCAACTTGGCCTTGTCCTTGATTCCCGGTAATCAGACGGATTGATTGAGGAATTAAACTCAGACTAATCGGGGTGGAAGCTAAAACGCTGTCTGACATTTTTATCTCCATCTGCGGTGAGGTTTGAATAACTGCTTGCTCGGCTCTTAAAAGCGTTTCTATCGACGAGTTTTGGCTTTTTCTGCCAAATAAACCCCGGTGAATTTCTTTTGGCACTAAAAAGTGCAAAACATTAGAGATGTTGAATGGCGGATTATTGTTGAACAGGCGAATTAATAAATGTCTGCCGGAAAAATTGGCCGAAAACTGACTGACATGCAGATTAAAATCAATCGGTTTGTCTGCCTTGATTTCAAGCCCGGTTAAAAAGAAAATATCCTCATTTATTAGACCGATATCATACAATCCGAGTTTGCGATGTCTAAGTACTTGAATCGCTTCAATCCAGTTGCCGTAACCAAGTAAATCAATCAAGTGGGCACTGGCTCCTATGGGAATAATTCCTAGAGCTATGGGTTGGTCAACCAGAACTCCGGCGACCCGGCTGGCTAAAAAATCATCGCCGATTGCGACTATGGTCGTAAAACCTTTAGATAAAGCGGATGCGGCTAATTTTGCGGCGTCAGCTTCCGGAGAACAAAATTCCATTTCCCCGGCTATCCCTTCGCTGGTTAGCTTCTGTCTAAGAGAGGAAAAGAAGTTTTGTTCTTGTTTGTTCTTAATTGGATTGGCGATGTAGTAGTACACTTTTTATCCGATCGCATTATTTTCCTGATTCGTAGGCTGGTTTTGCGGCTGGTTTCTCCGAAGAAGTGTCATTAATTGTCGAACTTTTACCGATAAACGAGGCGCCAAGCCTGATTACCAGATTTTTTGTAGTGACGTCGCCGATAAGTTTTGCTTTGGGCATTAGCTCAACCCGATCGTTTGCGACAACGCTTCCGTAAATTTCACCGGTTACCTCAACGGTTTTAGCCTTAATCGGCCCTTTGACCATTGCCCCGCTTCCGATGGTTACCGTTGATTCAGATTCGATCTGTCCCTCGACTTGACCGTTAATCTGAATCGCGCCTTGATTAGTTAAATTACCTTGCAATTTTACGTTTTGGCCAATAATGGTATCAAAAACTTCCATGCTTTCCTACCTCTCTCGCTTTGATCTAAAGTCAGTTTAAGCTATACCTTTTTAGCTTAAAGCGCAACACTTTTTAAGTAAGCGTCAACTTGTGGCCAAAGCATTGATTCATCAACCCCACCGGCATTCCAAGGATATTGACCGAATAAAATCACATTAATGCCTGATTCGCGTCCTGCGATTAAGGTGGTTAACGAATCATCGATTAGACAGGAAGCTTGCAAGGATCTGCATAAGCCGATTTTATCGGTGGAAAAATAAATATTTTTGAATGTGTCCGGAAAATTTTTATTCAACCAGTCTTTGTGGTGCGTTGTATCGATCAACTCAGGTTTGGCGGTAACTATAACCAAATGATAGATCGATGATAAATGTTTTAAGACTAATTGCGAGCCTTTAATCGGTTCAGCTGATTTGGACAATTCAGAATTATA
>DAHXOW010000021.1 GCA_027364665.1 bacterium
AGGCTGACCGTAAAATGTCTGCCATATGAACGATAAAGGTTTTTATCCAAAGTTAATAGTGAAACGCACCCGTGGCGTTTGGCGCAAGCAATCTGTAGCGCGTCTTCAAAATCACCCATATCATTATTTTTTGCCCAATGATAGTCGTCCGAATTTATATCCAATAATCGATAATTTTCGATAAAATTGTGAACCGTCTGTTTATTTATTTTTTCTCGCTCAACAAAATAAAATAAAGTAGCTATGGAGATAACGGAAGTACAAATAACGGCAGTTTGTGGCAGTGACATTAATTTCTTTAAAACGGTTTTTGCTTGAGGCCGACCGAATAGCATTTCCAGCATGATATTAGTGTCCAAAAAGAACAAATTACTTGTCATACTTATCTTCCAATAACTGAGCCTTTAATTCTTTATATGATTTATCGTTAAACAATTCTTTTTTCTGAACGATGTAATTTAACGAGTGAATAACCGCCTCCAGACTCCCTTGTTTTGGAAACGTATTTTGCTTTTTAACTAACGGGACCAATCTAATATAGGGTTTACGATGAAAGAGTACTTCATATTCATCACCGTTTGCGACTTGCTTAACAATGGCGGCATGTTTCAGTTGGAATTCTTTTGCGGTAATTGTTTTCATGATTTAAAGTTAACACTTTGTAAAAAAAAGTCAACTTATACGGTTGAAGTTTATCACACGACGTGGCTTAATATAAGTGTTTATTTCTTAGAATGATAATATGCTAAATATGTTTAGGTACTGAAAAAAAATTAGGTCAAATCATTAAAAAATAATAAGGAGGTTTATATGAAAGGATTTAATTCTAATATCGAACGAGTAACTTTAGAAAACGACGATTTTCGTCGGGTATTGTATACAGGTAGGCATTGTCAATTGGTAGTGATGAATTTACGGCAGGGTGAAGAAATAGGTTTGGAGAATCATCCGGACAATGATCAATTTTTTCGCTTTGAAAAAGGGCAGGGTAAAGTAATTATTGATGGAAACGAATACGAGGTCAGAGATGGCAGCGCGATAATCGTTCCGGCCGGAGCCGAACATAACGTTATCAACACCTCGGACGAAGAAGAATTAAAAATGTACACCATCTACTCACCCGCTCATCATCGTGATAAAACAGTTCATCCGACCAAAGATGAAGCCTTATCTGACGACGAAAAATTTGATGGTACGGTCAGCGAATAACTCTCAAAATTTATACGGAGATTGTTCAATTCATATTTGCGGTGCTATCATGAAATCATGCGGTTGTTAAAGGCAGAGCAGGTACGGAAAAGTTATCGCAGAAATCATGTATTAAAAGGAATTAACCTTGCAATTACCGCCGGTACTTTAACGGGCATCGTCGGTGAAAACGGTTCGGGTAAGTCGACCTTATTAAAAATATTAGCCGGAGAGCTGGCGGCAGATCACGGGTCGGCTAAGGTTGCCGGAACAATCGGTTATTGCCCGCAGGAGCCGGTGATAAATGATTCATTG
Source organism: bacterium (assembly GCA_027364665.1). Lineage (GTDB taxonomy): Bacteria > Patescibacteriota > UBA1384 > CAJBMM01 > CAJBMM01 > DAHXOW01. The sequence continues at coordinate 1,504 of DAHXOW010000021.1, forward strand.
ACAATCGGTGAACATCTGGCTTATTTTCAGTCGGCATATCGATTATCAGACCATAAATATGCCGATCATTTACTAGATGAATTGAATTTTCGTAAATTTGCAAATGAACGTGCCGAGCATTTGAGTGGTGGAACCAAACAAAAGTTAAATCTTACTCTAGCTCTGATACATCAGCCGGCTGTTTTATTGTTGGATGAACCCTATCTAGGTTTTGATTGGGAAACCTATTTAAGATTTTGGGGAATTGTTAACGAACTGAGACAGAACGGAAAAGCGATTTTAGTTATCTCGCACCTGGTTTTTGATCAGAAGAAATTCGATCGAATTTTGAAATTACACGACGGTCATCTTAAGGAGACCGAGGTATGAAACAATTTCTTGCCGCAACGAAATTCAGTTTCAAAGAACAACTGGCCAATCGGTTTGCTTTGGGATTATTGGTTCTGTTTGTTCCGATCGTTTATTGGATGTACGGCGCCGTTACCCCAAATGATGCTGTCCCGTTCAGATTTCAACCGGCGGGGACTTTTCTGTCGGTCAACGGTCACGACCTGATGTACATCACTACCGGTCTAAACGTTCTAGCTTTGATAATCGGTTTTATGTTTTTCCACTCAGCTCATAAGTCGCTTGAATTTGATAAGAGATTAACACGTGCCGGACTGGGCTGCTTAAGATTTATTTTAGCAAAAATATTAGCCCTGGCTGTGGTTACAGCGATTCTTTCCCTTTATACTTTGTTAATATTGTTAATTTTTTGGCACTCTCCGCATAATATTTTTGTCGTTTGGTTAAGCTACTGGTTAATCTCTCTTGTTTATGGCGGTTTCGGTCTTTTATTGGGAATGTTGTTGGATAGTGAACTAGCGGGATTTTTTATTGTGATTATGTTTAGTCAGATGGATGTGTTTTTGCAGATACCGATAGACAATCCGGCGGCTAATAAAACGTTTTTAAAGTTTTTCCCGAGTTATGGAGCGGTCCAAATGAGCATAGCCGGAGGATTCACTAACAATTGGGCAATCAAAGAAGCGTTGATCGGCGGAAGCTGGGCGATCGTTTTTCTATTAATCGCATTCATGATCTTCTATCTCAGAACCCGTTATAGAAGCAGTCTGAAAATAATCGCCAATAATTGAACTAATGACATTTTTGCCATTGATTGGTATCAATAAACGACGTATATTTTTTAGCAACCTTAGCTAAAATTTTGTTGTTAGTGAAAAGTGATTTTATTGTCGGGTTGAATCGAGAACATAAACTCTGTTGGTACCCCCGGCAGGAATCGGACCTACATTTACCCCTTAGGACGGGGCCGCTCTATCCATTGAGCTACGGAGGCGATTTTTGCTTATTTTAGCAGATTTAAGATCGATTGCCCAGTCCAGATCGATCTGTTGAAATAGCGAAAGTTAAAAAAGGATGAATCAAAAATGATACTTTCCGGTCGGGAAATAAGAAAATATCTGAAGCGTGAAATTGTTATCCGACCGTTTAATAAGAAACAATTAAATCCGAACAGTGACCCAATTCGTCTTGGACATACCCACATAGTCTGCATTT
>DAHXOW010000030.1 GCA_027364665.1 bacterium
GTTGCCAGGGATCCGGAAATATATATTTTTGACGATAGCTTTTCTGCTTTGGATTTTAAAACCGATGCAGATCTTCGCCGGGCTTTATCAAAGGAGACCGAGGGTAAGACGGTTTTAATTGTGGCTCAACGAATAAGTACTATCATGGCGGCAGACAAGATTATTGTTCTAGATAATGGTCGTTTAGTCGGATCCGGGCAGCACGCCGATCTTTTGAAAACCTGTCCGGTCTATCGCGAAATTGCTTACTCTCAATTATCCGAAGAGGAAATTAATAAGCATCTAGATAATAATAGATCGTCGTCATCAAGTTCAAAAAAGACAGATTTGGCGGATAAGAATGGCTGAAGACAACCAACGTTCTAATCAGGTGGCTCCTGCTCCTCCAATACCGAGAATGCGACCAGGAGGAGGTCATGGTGCAATGGGTGCGATCGAAAAACCAAAGGATTTTTGGAAGACGTTGCGTAATCTGGAGGCTTATCTAAAACCGTTTTGGTTCTCGTTGGGAATTGTATTTATTTTTGCAATTACAGGGACAGTCTTCTCGATTATTAGCCCAAAAATATTAGGGAATATGACCAATCAGGTCGTAAATGACTACATTCAAATTCAAGCCTATGAGCAATTTACGGCAAAATTACCTCCAGGAACTCATTTTCCATCTGGTACGACCGGTAAGCAATTATTGAGTAAAATGCCCCAGTCGATAGCGAATAAATTACCGTCAAGTATTATTTCCGTTATCGACCAGTTGGATTTGAGCAAAAAACCGGTTATGGAATATGACAAACTGCTAACTTTCGCGGAAGAATTAATAGTTCTTTATGTCTTAAGCGCTGCGGCCAGTTACATTCAGGGTTGGATCATGACCAATATTTCTCAAGAAATTACCTACCGCTTCCGTAAGGATATCTCTGAAAAAATTAACCGATTGCCATTACGCTATTTTGATACCCGAACTTTTGGAGAAGTTCTCAGTCGGGTTACAAATGATGTTGATTTGGTTGGGCGGAATTTGAATCAAAGCTTGACTCAGATTGTCACGGCGATCGTTACCATAATCGGTATTATTATAATGATGTTGACTATAAACGTTGAGCTGACTTTAGTATCGTTGGTGCTTATACCATTAAGTTTTATTTTGATGTTTCTGATCATCAACCGATCGCAGCCTTATTTTAAGGAACAGCAGGACCAACTCGGTTTGATCAACGGGCACGTTGAGGAAATGTATGGGGGCCATTTGGTAATGAGGGTTTGCAACGGCGAGAAACGATCTATCGCTAAATTCAGTTCCATTAATAAAAAATTATTCGAAAGTTCTCTATGGTCACAATTCTTATCCGGTTTAATGATGCCAATCATGAATTTTATCAGTAACCTGGGTTTCGTTGCCGTATCTGTTCTAGGTGGCTATTTGGCAGTTAACAACAAAATACAAATAGGTGATTTACAAGCTCTGATACAATACGTTAACCAGTTGAATCAGCCTGTTGTGCAGACAGCCAATGTGGCCAATATTATGCAATCTACAGCCGCGGCCGCTGAGCGGGTTTTTGAATTTCTGGGTGAAGAAGAAGAGCCTGACGAATCAACAAAAGCAGATCTCGCTCCGGTAAAAGGAGAGGTAGAATTTGACCATGTTGTCTTTGGTTATGATCCGGAAAAGGTAATCATTAAAGATTTCAGCGCTAAAATTAAATCAGGGCAGAGAATTGCTATCGTGGGGCCTACCGGAGCCGGTAAAACCACAATGGTTAATTTGTTAATGCGTTTCTACGAAGTTAACAAAGGGATGATCAAATTAGACGGCCAGGATATCCGTAATTTTAAACGCTCTGAAGTTCGTAAACAATTCGGCATGGTTTTACAGGACACCTGGTTATTCAACGGGACTATTAAAGAAAATATTGCCTATGGCCGACCAAAAGCGACGCTGGAAGAGGTTGAATCTGCTGCTAAAGCAGCGCACGCTGATCACTTTATTCACTCATTGCCACACGGTTATAACATGGTGTTGAATGAAGAAGGTGACAATGTCTCTCAGGGAGAAAAGCAGCTATTAACAATTGCCAGGGCAATGTTGGCCGATCCGCCGATTCTGATTCTTGATGAAGCGACCAGTTCGGTTGATACGCGAACGGAAATCTTTATTCAAAAAGCAATGGATAATCTGATGAAAGACAGAACCAGTTTTATTATTGCTCATAGATTATCAACTATTAGAGACGCCGATTTAATTTTGGTAATGCGTGATGGAAATATTGTCGAACAGGGAAAACATCAACAGCTGCTTGATCAAAATGGTTTTTACGCCTCGCTATATAACAGTCAGTTTATCGCCCAAGAAGAAATCTGAGACTTGACAAATATTAAAAGACGATCTACTATTTCCGCAGTCCCTTGACGAGATGCGGACGCTAAGAGTA
>DAHXOW010000048.1 GCA_027364665.1 bacterium
AAATATATTTTTAACTCCGGCCGACCAATCAATGATTAGGGCCGAGCAAATTACTTTGCAAGAAGGGAATTTTCCCTGGCAATTAATCATTGTCTTGGACTGCGCGGATCTTTCCAGGGTGGGGGTTATGCAGGAGGAAAATGCTGACTTATTCTATGCCCTGCCGATTGTAAACATAGATCATCATGCTGGAAATGACTATTTTGGCAAAGTTAATTTAGTCGACATGACCGCTACCGCGACCGCTGAAATTTTGGTCTCTTTGCTCGAGTCTCTGGGGCGAGAAAAAACATTGTTAGATGAAGACGTCGCCACAGACTTATTAACTGGCATTATTAGTGACACAGGTAGTTTTCAAAACAGCAACACCACCCCAAAATCTTTTACAGTTGCGGCTCAGCTGGTTGCTTCTGGGGCCAGGCAGCAAGAAATTATCCGTCAATTGTTTAAAACAAAAAGCCTTTCGACTCTTAGGATCTGGGGAAAAGCTTTGGCGAATTTACAGGACGAGAGAGAATATCGCTTCGCCTGGTCTTCGGTTAACGAAGAAGAAATCAAATCTGCCGGGGCTTTGCCAGAGGAAACCTCAGGGGTGATTGACGAATTAATTAAATCAGCCAGTGATGTCGATTTTGTCCTGTTGTTATCTGACAGAAATGGTTCGGTACACGGTTCGTTACGCGCCTCACAAAGAAATTTTGATGTTTCTAAGATTGCAGAGGCTTTCGGCGGAGGCGGACACCCCGCGGCCGCCTCATTTGAGATGCCTAATAGCAGTTTGGCTACGACGCAATCAGATATTATTCGTCAAGTAAAACAACAGCAGCCTAAGCAGTTGACAAGCGAGAGGCCGGTCGATCAGAGAACGCAAATTGACCAAAAGTAGAAAAATTGTTACTATGCACTTGAAATATGAGAGGATTTTGAATGGAAGATAATCTTATTGAGAAATATCAAACGCATAAAGAGGACACGGGGTCAACGACCGTGCAAGTCGCGCTTTTAACAGAAAAGATCAATCAACTTACCGAACACTTAAAAGAACATCGAAAAGATTTTGACAGTAGGGTCGGTTTGCTGAAGATGGTTGGAAAGCGGCGACGCCTGTTGGACTATTTGTCAAAGTCGGACCAGTCTGCATACGAAAAGCTGGTTGCCGATTTGGGCCTGAGAAAATAAGTCATAAAATTAACGTGTGAAAGGGAATTGTGGCTTCACAAACGGTTAGGACGATTTTTGCTGGCAAGGAGATTGTTTTGGAGACTGGCAAAATGGCCGGTCTTGCAGACGGGGCGGTCACAGTTAAATATGGCGAGACGGTAGTCTTGGCTACAGCTGTGATGGCAAAAGAAGCAAAAGAAGGGACCGATTTTTTCCCTTTGATGGTAGATTATGAAGAAAGACTATATGCGGCTGGTAAAATTTCCGGTAGCCGTTTTATTAAACGCGAGGGCCGACCTTCTGATCAAGCTATTCTCACAGCCAGACTAATAGATCGTTCGCTGAGGCCTTTGTTTGCCAAACATGAAAGACGGGACGTTCAGGTGGTTGTTACCGTGCTATCAATCGATCAGGAAAACGATCCGGACATTGTATCGATTATTGCGGCCTCATCCGCTTTAATATTGGCGGGCATTCCCTTTAAAGGACCGGTTGGTGCGGTTAGAGTGGGTTTAATTGAAGGACGACTAGTTTTTAATCCGACTAAAAGCCAAATGGCAGAAAGCGTTCTTGATCTGGTTGTTTCTGGTACCAAGAACAAAGCGTTAATGATTGAGGCAGGTGCAAATCAGGTGCCCGAGGAGGATATTTATAAAGCAATTATCCATGGGCAAGATGAATTACAAACGATTATTAAATTGCAAAACGAGTTGCATGATTTGGTTAGTCCGATTCAACTCGAATCCGCGATTTCGAGTGATTCTTTACACAAGGAAGTGGCCGGATTTTTAGGAAAACAGCTAGAAGAAATCGCTTATCTGTCGGATGAGGCGGAGAGGGAAACTCGTCTAACTGCTTTTGAATCTCAAGTTTTACAAAATTTTGAAGGAAACTATAAACAGATTGACCTAAAAGCGGCTTTTCAAAAGGTTGTTGAAAAAGAAATTCGTCAGGCGATTCTTAAAAAACATATTAGACCAGACGGCCGTAAAGTTGATGAAGTCAGGCCGCTGTCGATCGAGGTTGGTTTACTGCCAAGAACGCACGGTAGTGCCTTGTTCACAAGAGGGCAGACTCAAGCTTTAACTATTGCTACGCTTGGGGCCCCTGGTAAAGAGCAAGTGATCGATACTATGGACGAAGAAAGTACCAAGCGCTTCATGCATCACTATAATTTTCCGCCATTTAGTACGGGCGAAATTAAAGCTTCGCGCGGAATATCTCGAAGAGAGGTTGGGCATGGGGCTTTGGCCGAGCGCGCTTTGTTGCCAGTTATTCCTGATCAGGAGAAATTTCCTTATACCATTCGTTTGGTTTCCGAAATTCTTTCCAGCAATGGTTCGTCCTCAATGGCCTCGACCTGTGGCTCAACTTTGGCTTTGATGGATGCGGGAGTGCCAATACAAGAGCCCGTTTCTGGCGTAGCAATGGGTCTGATTACCGACGGAGAGGACTTTCAAGTTTTAACCGATCTTCAAGGGTTAGAAGATTTTGCCGGAGACATGGATTTTAAAATCGCCGGAACAAAAAATGGTATTACGGCAATACAGCTAGATGTTAAAATAGACGGCCTGACTCCTGAAATTATTCAACAGACCCTGACCCAGGCCAAAGTGGCTAGAGATTTTATTCTGCAGACCATGCTTAAAACTATCGCTTCTCCCAGAGAAACTTTGTCGCCACACGCCCCAAGAATTACAACAATCAAAATTGATCCAGACAAAATCGGAACCTTGATTGGGTCTGGTGGCAAGACTATTAACAAAATTATTTCTGAGTGTGGCGGCAAGGAAGTGGTTAATATTGATATTGACGATGACGGGACAGTCACCGTTGCATCGGCTGATAGCGAAATCAGCAAAAAGGCGATTAATTATGTAGAAGGTTTGACCAAAGAGGTTAAAGTCGGGGATCGTTATCAGGGTCAGGTAATCCAAATAGTTAAAGATCGGGTGCGTGGAAACGAGGTAGGGGCAATTGTCCAGATCCTCCCGAATCAAGACGGAATGGTGCATATTTCCGAACTGTCAGACAGACGAATTGAAAAAGTGTCGGACATACTTAAAATTGGTGACGTGGCCAATGTTGTGGTGACAGATGTGGACAAAGAAAAAGGCCGAATTTCTTTATCAATGAAACGTTATTAATTTAGGTCCGCGGACTTGTTGTGAAATTTAGAATAGGTCTCTTTTAGGTGACGATTTGTCACGTGCGTATAAATTTGTGTTGTTGCAAGAGACGAGTGCCCGAGCATTTCTTGGACGTCTCTGATATTGGCTCCGTTAGTCAGTAAATCAGTTGCAAAAGAATGCCTTAAGGTATGCGGGGTCACTTTTTTTGTAATACCGGCTTGTTTTGCATAAGCACTTATGATTCGTTCTATCGATCTTGTTGATAGCCTGAGAGTTCTGTTTTTATCCAAAACTCCTCTGTGTCTAATAAATACAGCATTATCGTTGTCTGTTCTGGTATCCAAATATCTGTTAAGAATCCCTTTAGCTTCAGAAGAAACAAAAACCAATCTTTCCTTTTTCCCTTTGCCCACAACAGAAAACTCTTCCCCATTTCGTTCTACATTTTCTCTGTTTAAGTTTGCCAACTCGGAAACTCGAAGCCCGGTTGAAAAAAGTAATTCCATAATGGCCCGATCTCGCAATCCCGAGTTTGTGTTAATGTCGGGCTGAGTCAGTAGCAATTTTAGTTCGTCTGTTTCTAAAAAATGAATTTGTGTCGGTTCTGTCTTTGCTAGTTCGATTTGCTCTGCTGGCATGCTTGTCAGTTCTTTTTTCCCAAGGTATTTAAACCAGGCTCTTAAAGCTATTACGTGATAATTTTGCGTTCGTTTGCTTAAAGTTTTGTTTTTGGAGAAAGTTAAGCGATTTAAATACTGCCTGTAGGATAGAATGCGGTCATTAGTAATGTCAGAAATTGTTTTTAGATTATGCTGATTTGCCCAGGCCTCAAAACGATTTAAATAATGAGCATACCCTTCCAGGGTATGATTAGATCGCCCCCGTTCTATTTCCAAATAAAGAAGATATTGGTCGATCGCTTGATCTATGTCCATAAGAGACATTATATCACAGCTTTTCAAGTGTTTTTTTGTCTGCTAAAGTACTCATAAAAGGATATGTGGCGGGCGTGATTTTGACCTTTGATAGTGTAATATTGCATTATCTTAATGATTTGGCAAACGGTAGCGCTTATTGGTATGGCGTAGCTTTTTTTAGCGCAGAATATCTGTTCATTCTGGTTTTTTTATTGCCGGTAATAGTTTTTTATCTGGATCATAATTTGCGACACAGGTTTATTGAAGAGAGGGTATATATTTTGGCTTTATTATCAGTTGTTGTGGCAACAGCTATTGGTTTTATTCTTTCCGTTTTTATTTATAGAGCCAGACCCCCACTCAGGTATAGTGATATTCATTTGATCCTTGCTCATTTGCCCGATACGAGCTCGTTTCCCAGCGCTCACAGCTGGATAACGTCTTCTTTTGCGACTGTTTTTGTTATAAGAAAAGAATTTCGTGATCTTGGTTGGGCACTGCTATTTCTTTCGATAGTGATCGCTATTAGCCGTGTAATGGTCGGAGCACATTACCCAACAGATGTGATTGCGGGATTGATTTTGGGAATAAGCTCAGCCATTTTGGTTGTATATGGGGTACAGCCATTGTCGCGTTGGCTTTTTGTCTCAAGGAATCAAGGAAAGGCAAACAACCCAAATGATAACTAGTATTTCAAATTTCATTATTCAGATCATAGGGCATTTTGGCTATTTCGCTGTCGTTTTTTTGATGACTCTAGAAAGTGCTAATATTCCAATACCGTCTGAAGTAATTATGCCTTTTGCGGGTTTTCTTGTCGCTAGCGGCCGCCTTGATTTGTTGTCGGTCGTTTTAGCTGGAACTTTTGGGAATTGGCTTGGGTCCAGCTTGTCTTACTGGCTGGGGTTGTTTGGAGGAAGGCCTTTGGTGATTAAATATGGCGAGCTGGTTCATTTTGATCACCGTCATTTGGAACATTCCGATCGTTGGTTTGCGAAATATGGTGACGAGTCTGTTTTTTTGGGTAGGCTAATACCGATTGTGAGAACTTTTATATCGCTGCCAGCGGGGATATCACGTATGAATTTCGGCAAGTTCTCTTTGTATACGATTTTGGGGGCTCTGCCTTTTAGTTACTTGTTGGCCTGGTTAGGTTATAAGTTGGGTCAAAACTGGGGTATTTTGAAGCAATATTTTCATTATTTTGATGCGGCCGTGGTGTTTTTGGCTGTGGTGTTGATTATTTGGTACCTAATTGAAAAAAGAGCAAAAAGTGCTTAAATAGTTACATGATTTTTAATTTTTCTCGACTTCAAAATGGCGCGGGATTGATGGAAATTCCGCTTGAAAATACTCGTTCGGTTACCGTGCTGGTGCTTTTTAAAGTTGGATCAAGATACGAAACGCGAGACATGAGCGGCATAGCCCACTTTTTGGAGCATATGCATTTTAAGGGCAGTGCTAAAAGACCTAGTGCTTTGGCAATATCCGAAACCGTTGATTCCGTTGGCGGCGAAATGAATGCTTTTACCGGTAAGGAATATACTGGATACTATATTAAAGTTGCTGGTGAGCACGGAGAATTGGCTTTGGATGTTTTATCTGACATGTTAATTAACCCGATTTTTGATCAAACAGAGATAGATCGTGAAAAAGGCGTAATTATCGAAGAGCTGAGGATGTACGAAGATCAGCCTTCTGATATGGTTGGGGAAATTTTTGAAAATATTATGTTTGGCGACACCCCATTAGGTTGGCCTACTGTTGGCAAAATCGACAGCATAAAGTCAATGGACAGAAATAATTTTATAGACTTTAAAGATAAGTTTTATGGTGGAGAGGATGTGTTGATTGTTTTGGCGGGTGACGTCAGAAAGCTTTCGTCCTCTGTGCCAGAGTATTTTTCTGCTTTGCCGAAATTGGCAAAAACGGCTCCCGCAATAAATAACCGTAATCATCCTGGTTACTTGCGAATGACCGTTAAAAAAACCGAGCAAACCCATCTTTGGCTTGGATATAGAACCTGTTCGGATTTTGATGAGGACAGATATCCTTTAAGGATTTTGTCTGCCATTTTAGGCGGGGGTATGAGCTCAAGGTTATTTATCTCGGTCAGAGAAAGACAGGGTCTGGCTTATTATGTCAGATCTCATTCAGAGAACTATAGAGATAATGGGTATTTGGTAGCCATGG
>DAHXOW010000071.1 GCA_027364665.1 bacterium
TTTGATCGCGCGTTAAGAACAATTTTAACCGAATTCGAAGTCGTTAAGAGCAAAGCAATATCAAGCGAAGAGCTGGCAAAAGCAAAGGAATATTTAAAGGGCCATTTGTTTTTGAATTTAGAAAAATCGGATAGCATCGCCGAGTATTTTGGAATTCAGCGTTTATTACGCGATCAATTGTCTACCCCTGAAGAAATTGTCGAGCGCTATAATGCTGTTACCGCCTCTCAATTGCAACATGTGGCACAAAAATATTTTTCTAAAGATAGATTAAAAATTTCCGTTATCTCCCCTAATGATTACACCGATTTAATAACAAAAGACATTGAAAAAGGAGCAATATGAAACACCCCAAAGAAGAAAGAACGGTAGTTTTAGTTAAGCCTGATGGAGTGATGCGCGGCCTGATTGGCGAGGTTTTGTCGCGGTTCGAAAAAAGAGGGTTAAAAGTTGTTGGTTTAAAAATGATTCAACCGAGTCGCGAGCATGCTGCCGGTCACTATTCTGGTTCTGAGGAGTGGGTTAAGGGGATGGGGCTAAAAACAATTGAGGCTTTTAAAACTTATGAGCTAGACTTGAAAAACGAAATGGGGACCGATGACCCAATCAAAATAGGTCGTTTGGTGCAAGAATGGAACGTTAGTTATTTGTCGATGGGGCCAGTTGTTGCCATGGTATTGAAGGGTATGCATGCTATTACTACGGTTAGAAAGATAGTAGGCCACACCCTACCGATTATGGCGGCTCCAGGGACGATCAGGGGCGATTTTTCGATTGATACGAATACGGCAGCAAATTTTGATAAAAGAGCCATCAGAAACGTGGTCCACGCCTCAGGAGACCCGATGGAAGCTGAACACGAGATCCAACATTGGTTTAGGGAGGGTGAGCTTGTTGACTATGATCGGGCCGACGAAAATATTATGTTCTCATGAGTTATTGATATAATTTAAATATGTTTTCGCTGTGGATAGAATTTCTGTTGATTATACTGACCGCGTGTTTCAGCTTTTTGTTTACGTTTTTATTGATCGGGCTTGGGAAAAAATATCACCTGGCCACTCCCATTAGAAAGCGGGATTCTCATGCCGCACCAATCCCAAGGTTGGGCGGGGTTGCAATGGTTCTAAGCTTTTTATTAGCAATTGGGGCCGTGCAATTTTTTAATCCGCACTTTTTTGATGCTTTTGGCTTTCCGTTCGCCATCTTTCATTACAGCATAGATAAAAGACTTTTAGCCATTACTCTAAGCGTAGTTGTACTGAGTATTGTGATGATTGTCGATGATCTGCATGGGCTCAGAGCGTATTACAAGTTAGCGGCTCAAATCGTTGTTTCTCTAATTATTATTGCCGGCGGAATTCAGATCAGATATTTGAATAATCCCTTTGGAGGAAAGACAATTTATCTGAATCAAATTATTCTCCCCGTAACAATAGCGGGAACTACTTATCATTTGCTAATAATTGCTGATTTGTTGGCAATAATTTGGTTGGTTATGTTGATGAATGTTTTAAATTGGATAGATGGAATAGACGGCTTAGCTGGTACCATTGGGGCCATAGCCCTGACGGTTCTCGGCGTGTTAAGCTTGGCTGTTCCTGTTAATCAACCTGCCACCGCCCTGATTGCTTTTATCGGTATGGCCTCTGTCTTGGGTTTTTTAATTATGAATTTTCCTCCGGCCAAGATTTTTATGGGGGATACGGGATCAATGTTTTTGGGTTTTTTAATTGGGGTTCTTAGCTTGGTTGCTGGTGCTAAGTTAGCAACCACGGGAGTGGTTTTGGCGATACCTATTATTGATGCGTTTTTGGTAATTATTGCGCGCGTTATCAAAAAACAAAATCCGTTTACACATCCGGATAGAAGCCATTTGCACCACAGATTTTTGTTGGCCGGTTTTTCTTCTCGCCAAACTCTGCTAATTCTTGGCGGGATATCTGCTCTCTTTGGATTTAGCGCTTTGCAAAATAGCGGATCAGGGAAGATAAGGCTTTTTTTACTGGCCGTTGGCTTGATGGCGGTTTTGCTGGTAATTTTGGTTAGTATGAGCAAACGCCATATCAGGGATTAATTTGGCTGTGTTTTGATTCTGTTTTGTGTTGTTCGATGGCTTTAAATATAGCCGTCTTTACTCGTTCTGGGTTTTCGACTCCTTTCAGCCACAGCTCCCCCTCGGTTTGTACCATCACCTCGCCATAATTAAAAGCTGACTCTAACAAGCCATTGATTCTGGCGTTAACCTGACAAATGCTTGCCAGGTATGATTCATGAAATTTTATTTCAAACAATCGATCTTGAGTCACAGTTACTACTCTGATATTTGTTACTAGATAAACGTTATGAGCCCACAGGAACCAAATTCTTACAAATATCATGATCGCCAAGATGACTCCTAAAGGTATTAATTCTGGAATATTGGCGATAATCCCGAACACAATTCCAAGTACAATGCACAGAGATCCAGAAAGAATACTCTTTGAGTAGGCGACCGGCGACTTATGAAAAACAGCAATTACTTTTTCTCCATCCTTTTGTCCATCGAATGTTATGTTTAGCATTGTATATAATAGCCTATGTTAAATAATCAAATTATTTGATCCCACTAATTCAACCAGCCGTGCTTTTAGCATATCATTAAGACTGATTTTTGTATTTGGCCTGATTATGTGGCCAGTGCTGCCCTGCGAAATTATCAATTCCACGGAGGTGTCGCCAGGGTTTTCTGAGAATAGTTGTTTTATTAATTTTAAATTGTCGGGCCGTGTGTCTGGAGGTATTTTTACTGTTAGGGTGCGGACAGACTTATTGTCTGCAAGGTGCGAAGTTTTTGGGCGGGCGTTTGGTTCGTTTTTTTCTAGTAAGGGAGGTAAGGCAATAATTGAGTCCGGGTCTTTAGTCTCCCAGGCTCTATCGACCAGGACTTTTATAGCTCCGTCTTTGTCATTTATTTTACCGTCCGCAGTTATGATATTGTCTTTTTCCCATAAATTTTTTGATTGAGATAAAACTGTGGGGAAAATGATTAATTCTATGGTTCCGCTTGAGTCGTCAATTTTAACAAAAGCCATCGGTTTTCCCGATTTGGTCATAATGTGTTTTGTTTCTATAATTAAACCAGTCACCCTAACGGTTTTTCCTAACATAGTTTGGTCTAGTGCAGAAATTGAATTCGTTCTGTCTCCGATGATGGATTTTATATTGTTGAGTGGATGGTCTGATAGATAGATCCCCAGCAATTCCTTTTCCCAAGCCAAGCGTTGTTTAGGGGTCGCTGGCAAACATTCGGGTAACAGTAGTTTGTTTATCGCGCTATCGACGTCATCATTGAATAAACCGACTTGCCCATTGCCATTTTGTTTAGAGAGCTGGGCAAACTTTAGAATCTGATCTAATCCCTCTAGCAATCTATTTCTTTCCTCAAACCTGTCGAATGCCCCGGCCCTAATTAAACTTTCCATTGTTTTTCGGTTTACTATTTTTTGTCCTAGACGATCAACGAAATCCTCGAGAGATTCAAATGGACCGTTATTTTTTCTGTTTTGAACTACCATGTCCGCAATGTTTCGCCCCACGTTTTTTATAGCACCGAGACCGAAGCGAATTGGTCGGATCTTGCTTTCTTCGTTTACAACGACTCCAAAGTCAGCAAAAGATTCATTAACATCTGGCGGAAGGACCTCGATGCCCATTCGCCGGCATTCTTGTAAGGCGAACGAAACTTTTTCTATGTCACGATTTTGCTCAGAGGTTAACCACGCGGCCATAAATTGACTGGGAAAATGGGCTTTTAGATACGCCGTTTGATAAGCGATTATCCCGTATGAAGTAGCGTGAGCTTTATTAAAGCCATATCTGGCGAATGGCTCAACGAAATCGAATAATTTTTCTGCCAATTTTTTATTAATTTGGTTGGCGATTGCTTTGGTTATCCATTTTTCTCGTTGCTCCAACAACAACTCTTTTTTCTTTTTACCAATCGCTTTTCTTAGAACGTCAGCTTCTCCGTAGCTGAATCCGCATAAATCCATAGCAATTCTAATAATTTGCTCCTGATACACGGCAATTCCGTAAGTATCCTTCAAAATAGGCTCAAGCTTTGGATGTAAATAAGTGATTTTTTTTAGACCATTTTTACCGGCAATATACTCGGGTATTAATTCCATTGGTCCCGGCCTATACAGTGCTACCATGGCAATGATGTCATTAATAGTGGTTGGTTTAAGCTCCTTCAAGTATCGTTTCATGCCGTCTGATTCTAACTGAAATACCCCGGATGAATAACCCATTGTTAGCAGAGAATACGTGTCCGAATCGTCCAGCGACAAGTTTTCAAGATTAATGATTGTTTTTTCTGTGGCTTTTATAATTTTTAAAGCGCGTTCAATAATAGTAAGGTTTGCCAGCCCAAGAAAATCCATCTTCACTAACCCCACCGCTTCGAGGTCGTTCATCGCGTATTGCGTAACAACGCCAGATTCATCTTTAACCCTTTGAACCGGAACGTAGTTAGTAATGTCTTGGTCGGATATTACGACCCCGGCTGCGTGGACCGATGCGTGTCTTGCCACTCCTTCGATTTTTTTGGCTAAGTCGATCAGCCTGCGTGTTGTCGGGTTGTCCTTGTATAAGTCGGCCAGATCTTTCGATGATTCTATGGCTTCGTTTAGAGACATACCAAACGGAATCATTTTAGATATCGAATCAACTTCGTTATATGGGATGCCTAAAACACGCCCGACATCTCGTATACTGTTCTTAGCGGCTATAGTTCCGAAGGTTATGATTTGCGCCACTTTTTCTGTGCCGTATTTTTCGGCAACGTAATTGATTAATTCGCCTCTTCTCTCGTCGGCTATATCAAGATCAACATCAGGCCAGGATATTCGCTCCGGGTTTAGAAATCTTTCGAAAATCAAATTGTATTTCAAGGGGTCTATATCCGTAATGTTTGCTAGGAAACAAACCAACGAACCGGCAGCTGACCCCCTTGTGTTAGTGGATATGCCTCTTTTTTTCGCCTCATTAGTGTAATCAGCTACCATTAAAATATAACTTGAGAAGCCTGTTTTTGAAATAATGTCCAATTCGTAATATAGCCTGGATGAATATTCCGGATTGATGTCTGGCGGTAATAACCACTGTCCCTCTGGCTGGTTCTTACCGGCTATTTTTTGCCATAAGCCGGAGATACACAAATTTTTTAAGTAATCATTAGGATTATCGTGATTGGGAACTGGAAAAGCTGGAAATATAAACTGCCCTGTTTTTATGTGTAAATTACACATATCTGCTATCCGATTAGTGTTGGAAATGGCTTCTGGAATATCGGAAAAGTGTTTTGACATCTGTTCAGCATTTTTCATCGAGAGATCTAAAAATACCCCGTTTTCTTTCATGCTCATGCGGTCTGGATCGCTCATAAATTTACCGGTTTGGATACAAAGTAATGCGTCTTGAGCTTCTGCATCGTCATAATTCAAGTAATGAACATCGTTAGTAGCCACCAACGGCAAATGATGCTTTTTTGCTAATGTAATTAAATTTTTATTACTCGTGTTTTGCTTATCCAACTCGGGATGGTGTTGTAGTTCGACGAATATTTTATCTTTCCCAAAAATGTCTCTGTATTCTAAAAGAGCTTTTTCGGCGCCTGTCAGGTCATCTTGACTGGCCGCCCTGCTAACTTCCCCGACCAAACACCCTGTTAAACATATCAAGCCATTGTGATATTGACGCAGTATGTTTTTATCAACCCTTGGTTTGTAATAATAACCCTCTAAATGTGACAGACTAACGAGTTTAAGCAGATTATGATATCCTTCGTTATTTTCACACAATACGATAAGGTGATAAGGGTTATTGTCCAATCGATTTATCTTATCGTGCAAGCTCCTTGGTGCCACATATAATTCGCAACCTATAATCGGTTTTATTCCTGCGTCCGACGCTTTTTTGCTAAATTCTATTGCCCCGTACATTACTCCATGATCCGTTAGTGCCACAGCTTCCATTCCCAGTGATTTGGTATGATTAATAATGTTCGGAATGCGTCCCAGCCCGTCTAGCAGGCTATAATGACTGTGCAAATGAAGGTGGGTGAATTTAACTATATTCCCTCCCTTGAGAAACATGAGGTCAGCGTTGCAAATAGGTTTGCGAATTATAGCGTATCTGTATAATCAGGATAAATCAAGTTTGTCTGATTAATAATCGCACTACCACATTGCGTGCACGCTAAATTTCAATGCCTAAAAATTTCGATAATTTTCTAAAGGATTTATTGACATATGTACAATATATGTTTATAGTGGAGTTCACTGTTTGCGCTTTTGCAAAGAGCAGAGTCGTTTGTGACGTGGGCTCTTGTTTATATCCTAGGAGACGTTATGGCTCATAAGAAAGCCGGTGGTACTACTCGTAACGGAAGAGATAGCAAATCAAAAAGACTGGGAGTCAAAACCTTCGGTGGCCAAGTTGTGGAGGCGGGGGCAGTTATTATTAGGCAAAAGGGTCAAAAATTTCGACCTGGGCTGGGCGTGGGAATGGGAAATGACTTCACTTTGTTTGCTTTAGAAAGAGGCTTGGTGAGATTTGGCAAAAAAAAGACCGCGAGATTTAACGGGTTGTTGAAGGACACTAATTATGTCTCCGTAGATCCCATCGTTAATTTTGCATCTAAAGCGGAGAGTAAGTAGCTATGCTTACTGCCACAGAATCGTTTATCAAAAAATATTTAAAATCTAACCCTCCCATTCTGAAACCGGGAGACACAGTTAGGATTCACCAGATCGTTAAAGAGGGAAGCAAGGAAAGAACTCAGATTTTTGAGGGTGTTGTCATTTCTTGTCGCGGAGGGATAGGGCCTAGCGCCACTTATAAAGTCAGAAAAATTTCATTTGGAATTGGCGTCGAAAGAACATTTCCGGTTCATAGCCCGCGCATTATAAAGATTGAAAGAATTAAAAAATCAGATGTGCGCAGATCCAAATTATATTTCATGCGGGGCTTGACCGGTAAGTCGGCTCGGTTAAAGAACGATCGATCTGATTATGCTGTGTGGGAAGAAAAGGGAGCCGAAGAAAAAATTGAGAAAATCGAACAGCAAATTGCCGCGGATGCTCAGACTAAAAACGAACAGGAAGATGACGTTAAAATAGAAGATAATGTCCCGACCTCAGATGAAGAAAAAGCGGCGATAGCTGCAGGGAGCACACCTCAAAATTCCGATTTAGAGGAATCTCCGGCAGAAGTGTCCCATAACGAAGCCATTAACGATAATCAATCTTGACTATCTTTGTTGATTGGGTCATTTGTGCTAAATTCGGATAGGTAGTCACTAGATTAATTCGGAGATTAAGTTTTTTATGCCTGATAACGTCCGTGTCAGAATAGCCCCCAGCCCGACTGGTGATCCGCATATTGGCACTTTGAGAACTGCGTTGTTTAATTATTTGTATGCAAAGCAACATTCAGGGAAGTTTGTTTTTCGCTTAGAGGACACGGACAAAACCAGAGAAGTTGCGGGATCTTTTGACAAATTAGAAGAAAGCTTATCGTGGATTGGTATCGATCCGGACGAGGGCCCTGTTCAAGGGGGAAGCTTTGGCCCTTATATTCAATCCGAAAGACTAAAATTATATGAGGATTTTGCCAGACAGCTTGTTTGTTCAGGAAAAGCTTATTATTGTTTTTGTACCCCTGAAAGATTGGCCAATTTAAGAGAAGAACAAACAAAGAAGAAGCTTCCCCCTAAATACGACCGCTTGTGTCGCGGTTTATCTCAAGCGCAGATTAAGAAAAAAATTGATAGTAACCAACCCTTTGTTATCCGTATGTCAATGCCGGACAACGAGTCGGTTGAGTGGAGTGACATAATAAAGGGGCGCTTAATTTTTAATTCCAATGATCTTGATGATCAGGTTTTACTAAAATCAGATGGTTATCCCACCTACCATCTTGCCAGCGTCGTAGATGATCATTTGATGGAAATATCCCACGTTCTCAGAGGAGAAGATTGGTTGTCCTCAACACCTAAACACCTCCTTTTGTATAAAAGTTTTGGCTGGAATCCGCCAATTTTTGGGCATTTTCCGTTAATCACTAATCCGGATCGGAGCAAGCTCTCCAAAAGAAATAACAACACATCGGTACTTTATTATAAGGTTGATAAAGGCTACCATCCTATGGCCCTGACGCATTTTATGGTTTTTCTGGGTTGGACTCCGGAAAAAATCCGCGATTTTTATTCCATAGACATGCTGGTTCAAGATTTTTCTTTAGACAGAGTCGGTGTTTCACCGGCTGTGTTTGATTTGGATCATTTGAATTTTTTAGGGAAAAAATATTTATCCGAAAGTGATCTGTCGGAAATCGTTTCTATGTACTTGTCCTGGATTAATGACCGAAGGCACGTTTTTACAATAGCAGAAAAAAAATTTATTGAACTATATAAGACCAATCATCCTGCCTCCGAGGCAATGATTGATGTTTGCCGTAGAAGAGCCAGTTATTTTGTCGAACTGAGTGAACAGCTAAAGGTGTTTTTTGGTGTGACAGAACCATTGGTTGTGCCAAATGATTTAACTATAGATGGCAAAATTGATCCGGTATCGGCCAAAAAGTCTTTGACTGTTGCAAAAAAAATTATTCAAGACATTGACTTGAAAGCATTGCCGAAAGAAACCGATAAACGAATAAATGTTTTGATAGAAATTTTTAAGCGCGAACAGCCTAACGATTTAGGTGGACAAGCCTATCTCCATCCGTCTCGGGTTGCTCTGACTTTGTGCAAACAATCAATGAACGCCTTTGAATTTCTTTCGGTAATACTTCTTTTGGGTAATGGAAAGGAATTAATGGTTGAAAGATTGGAAGGATTTATTGACAGGTTTAAGTCATGACGAGGATAAAGAGATGGTTACAGAACCTAACGACGCTCAACGAGGCGTTTGGTTGGAAAGAGGTAAGGCTTTTTGCTGATTCTGATATTCCGAAAGTGGTAAACAATCGCGGCGAAACGGTGGTTGTTTTGGCTAGGCACGGAGCAGAGGCGATATTCGGCTGCGGTGGCGTGTTGGCTAACTACGTAAAAAATGGCTGCGTTGTAAAATTGATATGTTTAACTGATGGCAGCAGAGAGACTCGGTCTGGCCACCGTGACAAAGGAATTATTGATAAAATAGAGCGCGATACCATTGATGCCGCCAAGTTTATCGGCGAAACAGTAGAATTGGGTTTTTGGCGCTTTGCTGACAACAATTTATCGGCAAATAAGACAACCGTTGGTTTGCTTAAAAGCGTGTTAGATAAAACGATGCCAGGTGAAATTTTTATTCCGAGCATAACGAGCGGCTGTGATGATGATCTTGCTATTGTCTCTATGCTCTATCAAGCTATCGATGACTCAAAAACACTGTCTCATTTTAATATTTGGCAATATGAGGGTAGGAACCCGCTACCCGCGAATAAGTTTGTCGATGTTGTTGACAGTAATTGGGAACAGAAAATCAAAGCCCTTTCCAGTTGCGTTAATCAGTCCGCTCTGTTTGATTACGCAGAGGCTGCAAAGGGGCTAGTTATGTATAGAGGGTGTTCTCGTCGGTTTAAAATCGAAGCTTTCTCCGTTATCTCTAAAGATCAATTCATAAAACTTTGCCGATTGTTAAAACCATGATGTCTTGTCCTTGAGCATAAATTGATTTAAACTTACAAGGCAGTTTTTTTGGCGAGTGGCCAAGCGGTAAGGCTCCACGCTCTGGACGTGGAAATCGTAGGTTCGAATCCTACCTCGCCAGCCAATTAGCAATATACAACCACAGAAATTTTTTGATTCGAAAATCAGGAAAAGGTTTCCGTTGATCTTCGACATTTTCTTGTTTTCGAAAATTAGGCATAACTTTGATTGACCATAAGCAATGTGGACGAGTAAGTGGTTTTTTTGTTTAGATTTATTATATGGATCGGAAAAGCGAAAAGCATTTTAATGCTATTTGGGGATTAGTTGTTTTAGTTATCGTTGCCGCGATAATCGGGGGCGGAATATATGTATCGCCTTGTTCCAACGCCAATCGTCGTCAACTGCCTGCAGTTGGAATTTTGGGGGTCAGGCATTGGTTGGTGATAATTATGCCGCCGACCCCGATGTTGTTAAGTTAGATAATGGCCAATACCGTATGTATTATGGTCAATCTCCAGAAAAACCAGACAGCGGTAACAATCATCCAATTCTTTCGGCCATATCCACCAACGGCAAGACATTCAGCCCAGAGCCGGGTGTGAGGGTGGCCAATGGCGTATTCCCAGATGTAATACATTTACAAAATGGCCAATGGAGGATGTATTATCAAACTGAACAAGGGATAGTAAGTGCCAGCTCTAGTGATGGTTTGACCTGGCGGAAGATCCTGGGACCCGTCTTGATATCTCAAACCCAGACCGGCCTTAGTTTGTACCAAGTTGGAGCCCCGACTATTATGCAGCAAAAAGACGGTATGTTTGTTATGGTTTATGCTGGTTATATCAACAAAAAATATAATTCTCAAGTCCCAAATCAGGATACGCATTTGTTTCTGTGGGCAACTTCTAAGGACAGTCTAGTATTTACGATAAAAGGTATTGCGATAGATTCACGTAACAATACGTATCAAGGTTGGCTGGATGGGCCCGAGTGGGTGAGCTGGAATGGTAGTTGGAGACTGTTTTACTGGGGCTATGCGGGTATATTTTACACAAAGTTTAACGGATCTGGGTTTGGTACCGGACAGCTTGTATACAAGGGGCAAAATGCCTCAAACAACCCCATGATCAAATTTCAACCTCACCCCCCAGGCGACCCAACTTTAATGCAAATCGGAAAAACGTGGTATTTATATTATGATACGACGCTTAATAACGGAAAGGATGTAATTTATTATGCAACACAACAGAATTGACAAAATAAAGCAAAAACTAAGGAGCAAAAGTTTCAGTGTCATTTGGGTTTTGATATTAGTTTTGACATTTGGACTTGCCGGTGCGATCGGTTGGAAAATGTATACAAGCTTACACAACAAAAAATCCTCTAGTACCGCTAGTACAAGTAATCAAATCCAAACACGGGCTGTTGCAGCAACGCAAGTAGCGCAAACCTGGTCCAGGCTACCCGGAGTTGTTATGCCGGGTATTACTTCTACCGACACACACGTTATTTCACCGGGACACTATCGAATGTATTACTTAAATGGACCGAGCGGCTTAGTATATGCAGACTCTACGGACGGACGAGTATGGGGTTCTCCACAATCTCTTGGCGTTATGCCGGATCCTGGTAAGCTGATTTCTAACCCCTCGATCTTGCAGTTATCTAATGGCAATTGGATTATGCTCTATGAACAGGCTCCGATGACACAGCCTGGAGAAAATGGCCAGCCTGCATTTGGACCAAGTAATCAACACAATCTTTATTTAGCGATCTCGTCTGACGGAAAAACGTTTATGCCGGCGGGACTAGCTATAGATAGTAGTAGGGCTGACGGCTATTTCGCGTCCGTTCCGAACATGATATTACTACCGAACGGCAATATTCGTGTTTACTACGTTTCGGGTGGCCAAAATATTGCCTCGGCCGTATCGTCTGATGGCGGCAGGACATGGATAAGAGACGGCGGTTATCGCTTGGCAGGCGGTGATCCAGATGTTTTCTACAAAAATGGTAAATGGATAATGTATTACACGGATCTTAATCCCAGTGAAAATAGTCTACGAGAAGCAATTTCCACAGATGGTCTGAATTGGACAAGCTTAGAAGGGCAGGTTGTCAAAAAAACTGGTAGTAACTACGCAATAGTTGATCCGGATGTTTTCCAGGTTTCCACAGACAAGTATGTAATGAATTTTAACGAATCGTTATTGTCGCAAAATGGTCAGCAACCGTCTCCAAACCAAGGCGGTTTGCAACAAGCGGTGTATAACGGCGATATTTTCAGTAACTAGACTTTAAGTATTAAGTTTGGATTTACTGATGAGTAAAATTTAAATGATAGCCAGTTTGTCATCGTATAATGACTAAACTGAAGACGCGTCAACTTGTCTGTTGTGAGGCGGAACTAATAAGTCCTGCTTATTTCAATTACTTTGAGATTTTTGGTTTAAAACCTCGAAAAATCAAACTAGCTTTTTATGTCTAACAGCCCCATTAATTTCGGACGATCAAATCCGATCACAAATTGAGGATCGGCGTCATCAAACTCGATCTCGGTAACCGGCACACCCATTTGACCTGTTTTCTTAACCATTTCTTCTGCTGCGGCCCTATTTTGATCAACATAAATTACCTGGTGACTGATTTTTTTCTCTTCAAGCCACGATTTCTCCATCTTGCAATAAGGACAAGAAAGAGTGGAGTATAATTTG
Organism: bacterium; assembly: GCA_027364665.1. Taxonomy (GTDB): domain Bacteria; phylum Patescibacteriota; class UBA1384; order CAJBMM01; family CAJBMM01; genus DAHXOW01. The sequence goes on from DAHXOW010000071.1 coordinate 12,397, forward strand.
ACTGTTTTTCGCTTGAGAGCGGATACTCCTGCCGCAGCGTGTATAATCTCTTTAATTTTTTCTTCCATGAGATTTGCCTCATTTGTGATTATCGGATCTTGTGAAATCATTTTAATTAGCGATGTTTGTCCGCTACCAATTATTACGTCGTTTTGTCTTTTAAAAATTGATATAGAACATGGTAGCAAGGACAATATGTTATCGTCTTGCTTCATCGCGGCTTTAAGCAGTCCTTGATCACATAAACTGATAATTTGGCCCTGACCATTTGGCAGCTCCGTTTCGCCAGTGATTTTCCAATCAAGTTTTTGAATCACTCCGCGCGTCTTTTTAATCGTTTCGTCTAGGCCATAGTTGCTTTTTCTGAAATAACCTATCGTCATTTAGTAACCTCCGTCGATAATTT
>DAHXOW010000002.1 GCA_027364665.1 bacterium
GAAATATTTATTCTGACGAAAGTTTATTTGTTGCTCATATTAGGCCAGATAGGTTTTGTCGGGCGATCAATCGAACAGAGGCGAATGTTCTGCGCTCGGCTATTATTAACGTATTGGAAAAGGGGATTAGCCTAGGCGGAACCTCAATGCGTGATTTTGTAAACGAAGAAGGTGAAAAGGGAAAAATGCAGAACTTTCTTCAGGTATATGGGCGAGCAGGTTTGCCTTGTCTGGTCTGCCGTACGACAATATCTCGTTTGAAAATAGGCGGGCGCACCTCCAGTTTTTGTTCTCATTGTCAGCATTAATTTGCCAATCCCAATCTAAGCACTTAGAATAAACCTATATGTCATACAAATTAGCCAGACATAACGTTGGGGGGATAGCTCTTGTTAACGGTTTGTTATTATACACCGAAGATGCGGCCGTTCTGTCGATCAGAACCGATGATAAGCAAATTGTTACAGAGTACTGGAAGATTCCTCGAGAAAAGAAGGTTCATTCTTTTTGGCATTTTTTTGGTATCAGAGGGCTTTATTTGTTGTGGCGAGCAGTTTGGTGGAACAGTCGGGCACGTTCATTTATTGATACGGCAGAAAAAAATATTAAACAGTCAAAACAGAAAGATAAAAAGAAGAATGATAGAATAATCGTTCGTAACGCCTTTTTCCCTTTTGCGGGCCTTTTGGTGGCGTTTATGGTCTATGTTGATTTGATTTCTGCTTGGAGCCTTTATTCTGACATCGTCTATGGACAAGCGGTGTCCGGCCGATTACGATCGGATTTATTGATCTTGATTATAACGATTGCCGTTACTATTTATTTAATTTACATCAGTCGATATACCGACTATATGGGGTATCATGGAGCGGAGCATCAGGCGATATCTGCCATTGAATCAGGCAAATCAATTACATTCGCGCATGTTATTGATCACTGGCCTTATCAGACTCGCTGTGGAGCTGCTGCAGTGTCATACACGGCTATTATATTGATACTATTCGGATGGTATTGGCCCAATTTGTCATTTTGGCCGCTCTTTGGCCTGACCTTGGTTTTATTTAGTCTGTCATATGAATTGGTTTTGGTTCTGGATCGTTATTCGAGTGATTATTGGGCTGAATTTTTAAGTTTGCCCGGAGTGTTGCTACAGCTGTTGATTGCAAAACAACCGGATCGTGACCAAAGCGAGGTGGCAGCAAAAGCAGCGGAAGAATTAGTGAAAGAAAGTCATTTTTTGCATTCAAATCGTTCTCTTGTAGATGATGAACCGCTCTTGATCTAAGACTGCTAATATATTAAAATAGCAAAGTGTGTTTTTTAACAAAAAGGAGGGGGAAATGCAGAAAGATGAGTCTCCAGAAGTGTTAAAGGCTGCAAAAGTGTTGTTGCGGAAATACGGTGGTGATGTTCGTACGGCCACAATCGATGATCAGGAAAAAATGTTTAAGAAGTCGTTGGGGATCGAAGCTGGGGAGGAGGAGGAAGACAAACATGATCACCACGACCCGCATTGACACTGCGTATCTCATCTATAAGATGAATACGGATGATCTGATCAGCTGGTTTGAAGGCGTCGAGGTGGACGCCAAAGGTCGTTATAAGGACGACATTTGCGTGATCAGGGCTGCTGTATTAAGAATGCAGCAGCTTGCCGACAGCGACTCAAGTAATAAGGAGAAGCTGGTCAAGGCATGCGGTCAATTACCACTGGTCCGTCCTTTTGTGGGTAGCAAATATAGATAGTTTTTTCATTAGCCAGACTGTACATGTCTGGCTTTTCTATTATGATAAGTGACAATGATCCATAGCGTTAAAACTAAGGGATTGGTTTTGCAAAGGTATGATTTAGGTGAGACCGATCGTATTATTGTTTTATATACCCAAGCTCTAGGCAAGATAAAGGCGGTTGCTAAAGGTATAAGAAATCCAAAAAGCCGCAAATCAGGGCATCTTGAATTGGGTTCATTAGTTAATCTAGTTTTAAGCCAAGGGAAAACTTTTTATTATATTGATTCGGTTACAACAGACCATTATTTTCGTCACATAACTTTACCGCAAATTGAGGCGTTGTTTCATTGGCTGAAACTTATCAATTCATCGTCTCGTGAAGGAGAGATTAATAACGATTTCTTTAACCTGGCTGTTTTTGGTATTAATGCGTCTGAAGAAATTGAAAAAAAACCTTGGCTGACCAGCCTATCTGAAATAGAACTATACAGTGCTATCGGATATGGACTAAATACTACTAATTGTGTTATCGGGCACGAGGCGCTTAAGGCAGAGCCTGCTTGGTTAAGTGTTGCACAGGGCGGGGTAATTTGTCGAGATCACATAAAAAACCAACCAAAAAGTTCCGCCTTGCCGATTTCAATTAATGCTTTGAAAGTGCTAAGGTTTCTTGATAGTGAAGGTCTAAAAGCACTGCCCAATATCAGATTGTCGGATGAAGTTGCATCTGAATTAACTGACTTTGCTTCAACACAGCGTCATGAAATTTTCAGTTGGTGAATAGGAGAAATTAATGAATCGTCGGGAAGTTTGGCTGGAAATTAACCAATCTGCGATACTAAATAATTTAGAGACAATCAAAAATGCTGTTGACGATGATACCGGAATTATCGCCGTTGTCAAAGCGAACGCTTATGGTCACGGATTAGTTAATGTGGCCAAACTTATCGCCGATCATGGTGTCGACATGTTAGCTGTTACTTCATTGGATGAAGGAATAGAGCTGAGAAGATCCGGAATAACAAGAGCAATATTAAACTTGAGTTTTACCGATCCATTACGCGCTAGAGAGGCGATAGAGAATCAAATTATTTTAACCGTTTATAATTTAGAATCAGCACAATTATTTAATGAGCAGGCAAAAAATCTTAATCGGTCTATAAAGGTGCATTTAAAAATCGATACCGGTATGAGTAGGTTGGGCGTGCTTCCGTCTGATGTGGTAGAAGTTTTCAATCAAATCTCCGATATGAGGTATTTGCGCCTGGAAGGGCTTTATTCTCATTTTGCTGACGAAGATGATGAGAAATTTGTTGATCAGCAATACCAAACAATGCAAAGCGTTCTTTTTGCTTTGCAGAGATCCGAAGTCTCTTTGCCGGCGGTACATATGGCAAAATCCAATATATTATTCAAGGCTAAGAAGTATCATTTTGATGCCGTGAGGCCGGGTATTGCTTTGTACGGTTACGGATTGGATAAAAAGTTATTGCCAGCAATGTCTTTTAAAACCGTTCTGGCTCAGGTTAAAAAAATTCCGGCCGGTTCATCGGTTGGCTACGGGCAGACTTACAAGGCCGATAAAGATTTATTAATCGGAGTGATTCCGGTGGGTTATTATCATGGTTATGATCGTGGTTTGTCTAATAAAGCGGAAGTTTTGGTTGCCGGTTGGCGCTGTCCGGTTATCGGTAGGATATGCATGTCTCAGACAATCATTGATTTGTCGCCGGTAATTTCTGCCGCAAAATTATCCATCGGTCAGGAAGTAGTCCTAATTGGAACACAAGGCAAGCAAAGAATTGAGGCTTATTCATTGGCCGGATGGCTCGGAACAAATGTGTACGAAGTGATAACCAGAATACCGGAGTCTGTTGAACGACTTCAAACCGATATGCCTATTTAGCACTGATTCCAGCGAAATTTATAGTTAGCATGTATAACACCGCTAGAACAAGTTTGCCCTAAATATTCTCTGGCGATTAAATTGGCTATTTCCTTAAGATGGCACAGGATAGATCCAAACACGTAACAGGCGCGGATTTATTTATCGGATTAGCTATGCTATATTGCCAGAGATATGACTGCGACATCCTTGGATAAAATAGTTGGCTTGGCAAAAAGAAGGGGTTTTGTTTTTCCGTCATCCGAAATATACGGCGGACTGGCTTCGACTTGGGATTATGGGCCATACGGTGTCTTACTGAAGAACAATCTGAAAAATTTTTGGTGGCAGGCGATGGTCCAGCAAAGAGATGATATTGTTGGATTGGATGCGGCAATTTTAATGCACCCAAGGACCTGGGAAGCTTCCGGACATGTTGATAGTTTTTCCGATCCTCTTATCGAATGCCGAAATTGTCACAATCGTTTTCGCTCGGATGACTTGCCTGAGTTGGTTTGTCCAATTTGTGGTCAGAGGGATAATTTTACCGAGCCAAAGAATTTTAATCTTCTCATGAAAACATTTTTAGGCACTACTGAAGATGCTAAATCAGCAGTTTATTTAAGAGGGGAAACCTGCCAAGGAATTTACGTTAATTTTAAAAATATTATTCAAACTTCAAGGGTGAAAATTCCTTTCGGTATTGCTCAAATAGGTAAAGCTTTTCGTAATGAAATAACTCCAGGTAATTTTATTTTTCGGATGAGAGAATTCGAACAGATGGAAATGCAATTTTTTTGTCGGCCTGACGAGGCGGCCAAGTTTTTTGAATTATGGAAAGAAGAGCGTTGGAATTGGTATAAAAAACTCGGTTTCAATCTGAGCAATTTGCGTTTTAAACCACATGAAAAACTGGCTCACTATGCCAAAGCGGCTGTTGATATTGAGTATCAGACGTCTTTTGGTTGGAAGGAAACAGAGGGCATTCATAATCGTGGAGACTGGGATCTGTCACGCCACGGTAAATTTTCCGGGAAAGATTTAAACTATTTTGATGAACAGTCAAAAGAAAAATTTACGCCTTTTGTTGTTGAGACATCCGTAGGGGTCGATCGTTTGATGCTGATGATGCTATTTGATGCCTATGAAGAAGAGGTGACGATTGATGAAGATAGCGGTCAGGAAGAAGTAAGGGTAATATTGCATCTGGCCAAAGAAATTGCTCCGGTTAAAATGGCCATACTTCCTCTTCTTAAAAATAAACCGGAGCTGGTTGAGGTGTCCAAAAAGTTATACAACGAACTGAAAGCCACGGGGCGAATGATAGAATATGATGAATCCGGGGCCATTGGCCGTCGTTATAGGCGACAGGACGAAATCGGTACGCCATATTGCGTCACAATCGATTTTCAAAGCTTAGATGATCATATGGTTACGATCCGAGACCGTGACTCAATGAAGCAGGAACGTGTTCCAATTGAAGAAGTAAATAACTTTCTGTCCTAGTCTGATAGTTTTTGTTTGATTTAGTTTTATTGTCTATGGGTCGTTTTACGACCATATTTTCTTACTTGACAGTTGGTCTTTCTCTGATTAATATCGTTTTAGATCCTTAAAAGTGGGGCAAAGTGGGGAAAAGTGGAAAAAGCTGTGGAAAACTTTTCCATTGAAATTGTGGAGGGGCATAGCACTTTGGGAGGATAAGCGGAATGAGAAATTGGTAGCCCGGCATATCATGTACCTTTTGTGTTTTGTTCGTTCGCTGCCAGTATCAATTTCTCTTCCGCACACCCCATATAAATAACGAGGAATATTATGTTTATCGGAGAACATCGTCATGTCATCGATGATAAAGGTCGCCTACAAATGCCGGCGCGCTTTCGTGGCGCTTTCGGAGAAGGGGCTGTTGTTACTCGCGGGCTTGATGGTTGTTTGTTCGTTTACACCGCTGAGGAATGGAAGAAAATGACTGACAAATTAACGACTTTGCCGTTGACGCAAGCTGATGCCAGAAAGTTTTCCAGGCTGATGTTGGCCGGAGCAGTTGACGTTGAAATAGATAAGCAGGGAAGAATTAATATTCCAAGTTATTTGAGAGAATATGCTGATTTGAAATCGAATGTAATTGTTGCTGGCTTAATGAACAGATTGGAAATTTGGGATCAGGAAGTTTGGCAGACACAACAGGCTGAAGTTGACAAGCATAGTGATGAAATTGCGCAGTCTTTAGGGCCTTACGGTATTTAACTAAAGATGGATAGCTTGAGTAATTTATCAGATAGTCCACATAAACCAGTACTTTTACAAGAAACCGTTTCATTTGCTGATCCAAAGCCGGGGCAAACGATTATTGATGCAACTATCGGGTTTGCGGGTCATGCAGAGGAATTAATCAATCGAATTATGCCGGGAGGTCACTATCTGGGTATTGATAAGGACGATCAAGCATTAGAATACAGTCAGAAAAGGTTAAGCAAATTCGGGTCAGGGGTAAAATTGGCCAAAGGTTTATTTGCTGATCTCAAGTTAATAGCTTCCGATAATCATATTTCAGATGCCGACGCCATCATATTTGATCTGGGAGTTTCTTCTGCTCAATTAGATGATCCAGAGTATGGCCTAAGTTTTTCAAGTAATAAAGTATTAGATATGCGAATAGGTATGCCAGACAATCAAGTCACTGCCGATCAGATTATTAATAGCTGGCCGCAGGAAGATTTGCGGAAACTTTTTTTGAAAAACGATCAGGCGCAGGCCGCCAAATTAGCCAGAATAATTATTCAGGCCAGACCAATTAAATCGGTTATACAGCTTGCGCAGGTGATTTCTGCCGCAGAAATCCATAAAAAACCAGGTGTAAATCCGGCAACTAAAATTTTTCAGGCATTAAGAATTACAGTTAACGATGAAATGCCTCAGCTTATGGGAGGGCTGGAACAAGCAGTTTCCTTATTAAAAAAAGGAGGGAAACTGCTGGTTATCAGCTTTCATAGCGGAGAGGATCGGGTGGTCAAACGTTTTTTTAGGCAAGAGGCAAAAGATTGCCTCTGTCCGGCTGGAACGCCGATTTGCCGATGTGGGCACAGGGCTAGATTACGAATCTTGACGCGCAAGCCAATCGTCCCAACTCTGTCTGAAATAGAGGCAAATAAGCGTTGTAGGAGTGCCAAAATGAGAGTTGCTGAAAAAATAGTTTAATACTTACAAGGAGGGTTGTCTTAAATGGGTCGTTCAGTCGTTTATACAGGTTCAAGACATTATGTTCCGGGTCGTCGTCAGAAAACTGTTAAGGAGTCCTGGTATATCGGGACTAGTGCATTTAAGTTTGTTTCAATTGCTGCGATTGCCGTTCTTTTGGGCTTATATGTATCGAATAGCGCCAGAAATAGTCAAAATGACAGCCTATTACAGAGTTTAAATCAACAAAAGAGTCAACTGAATGATCAACTTGATTCTTTGCAGGTCGAGGAAGCCAGAAATAACAATGCGCTTAAAACGCAAAGTGCTGCAGTACAGATGGGTATGGTGCAATCGACTGGTCAACAGACGGTTTCTCCTTGATGAAAGGAGAGGCAATTGATTGTTCGTAACATTGGTGACAATCAACAATATCGTCTTAGAATAGCGGTGGTTTCGTCGATCTTTTTAGTGCTTTGGCTAGCGGTTATTGCAAGATTATTCGACCGCTCGGTTATGCAAAACGGTTTGGCTGATGCCGAAGCTCAGGCGCAACAACAAGTACAAGTGCCTTTAAATCCAAATCGAGGAACGATCTTCTTAATGGGTTCCGACGGTACAAAGATTCCGGTTGCGATGAACGATCCTTTAGACAGCATAAACGTTATTCCGGATCAAGTAGTCAACCCCAAATCGACCTCTGATAAGCTTGCCTCGTTGATCGGTGTTAATGCGACTGCTCTTTTTAATGAAATTAATAACAACAAACCCTACTTACCACCAGTGGCGACAAAGATACCTCTGTCAGTTGGCCAAGAAATAAACAATTTAAATTTACCCGGAGTTTCTGTTAGCCAACAATTTTATCGCACCTATCCTGAAGGGGCCATGGCTGCTCAAGTGCTCGGCTTTGTTAATGCTTCTGGTGAGGGCCAATATGGTATTGAGGGGTATTACAACAGTCAGCTACAGGGTTTTGAGGGAAGTGTTACCGGACAACGTGATGGATGGGGCAATGTTTTTTTGAATCCTTCGACCGCTACTAATAATCAAGGAGCCTCTTTAACATTGACTTTGGACAGGGATATTCAAGTTACGGTTGAGCAAATGTTGGATGCCGCGGTGAAAAAATTTAAAGCTAAAAGCGGTTCGGTCGTCATTGTTGATCCGAAAACCGGAGCCATCATTGCGATGGCTAATGATCCAACTTTCGATCCAAATAATTATTCACAAGTAACGAATCAGTCAGTTTTTCAAAATAGCGTTATCAGCCGCGCTTTTGAACCGGGAAGCGTTATGAAGAGCGTTTCCATAGCAGCCGGCTTAGATAGCGGTAAGATCCCGGTTAATTTTACTGGTACATACGGTGATTCCGTAAAAGTTGGTAATGACATAATTCACACAGCAACCATGCAGGCTTTTGGTCATGAAACTCTGGGTGACGTTTTGGCCAATTCTGATAATGTGGCCATGGTTGACATAAGCAGCAGGATCGGTCGAGATATATTATTTGATTATTTACAAAGATTTAATTTCGACTCTTTGACTGGCATTGATCTTGACACAGAATCAAGCGGATCAATGCCACAGATGCGTGATTGGTTGCCGATTAATTTAGCCAATATTTCTTTTGGCCAGGGTATTTCCGTTACCCCATTACAAATGGTTATGGCTTATGCTGCAATCGCTAACCAAGGTGTTTATATGCAGCCATATGTTATGCAGTCGGTTAGTTATCCAAACGGT
>DAHXOW010000044.1 GCA_027364665.1 bacterium
TCACGTAAAAGCAGGTAATCAGCGCGACAAATTAGCCAATGTTTTTATTGCTATAATCTGTCTGGCCAATAATTATGACCTTGATTTAGACGTGATTATTAAAGAAAGGCTGAGATGGATTTTGAGCATGACAGAATTGGCAGATCAGGATCCGGACAGAAGGGAGAATTTGAAAAATTCGCTGAGATACCAGCGGTGAAAGAAGACGAGACATAAATCGGAAGTGATCTAATCGCGGTCACTTCCTTTATTTTTTACTATTTGTAATCAAAAATGATTCAAAACGAATCAAATGAAGTATTCTAGTATGATTTGTGACTATTCCTGATTTTTTTGATAAATTGAGCCGCAGCATTTTTGCCGATTATTAGATAATACGATATCAGTTTAGCTTTGGTTTTATCGATGGTTGTTTCTTCCCGTCTATTACCGCTGTGAACTGAATCGACTAATTCCGGCTGATATCTTGCGACGAAGCTTCTAAAAGATTTGGAGGCATATGTTGACATTCGTTTTACGATTTAATACGTTCAACATATGAATATAAGCACAGTATCATCAAAATATCAGATTGTCATCCCAAAAGAAATACGCCGAAAACTTAAAATAAAACCCGGCCAGCGAATGCGATTAAGGGAAACCAAATCAGGCGATATCATAGTTAATAGTACTTCCGAGATAGAAAAATCGTACGGCATTCTTCGTGGTGTTTGGGGCAAAAACAGCGATAGTTACATTCAAAAGATGCGAGAAGACTGGGATGATCACACTTGATAGCAATATATTTATCTATCATTTTGATGATAATCCCGAATTTGGTTTTCTTGCAAAAGAATTATTAAAATCAATCGAATCTGGTAAAATATCTGCGACAACGTCAGAATTAACGCTCACCGAAGTTTTGGGATTCCCTGGACTAACAGACAAACAAGCAGGAATTATTAAAAGTGAGATGACCAAATCAGGGGTTAGGTTTATCAAAATCACTAGAGAAATTCTGCTGCTAGCTTCGACGTTACGGCGCAAGTACAACATGCGTACACCGGACGCGATTCATATAGCAACAGCGATCGAGACCAATGCACAATACTTTGTCAGTAGCGATCACAAATTATTACGATATAAAATACCTGGCGTTAAATTGCTCACTCTCACAAAAGTTGAGGAAATATACACTCGTTTTTAGAACTGCATTAAAATACAGCCGATAAGCAATTAAAACCATTGTTTCATCAACAACTTAATCTTATCCAAAGCAAATAAACTGTGTATTAGATAATTTAATGTCTTGCCTTAGGGTCTTCTGAATTGATGCTAAAAGGTTGCAGCCGCCCTCTTATCCGTTAATCATTTGCTCTTTTCTTTAGGCCAGGAGAGATTTTCTGGCTTCAACTAAATGCTTGCGTTTGCTCATTCTATTTATGGATAATCTCTGGCTTTGTTAACCGAACATTACCCAACACTCCGGGAAGATTTTAAATTAGTTAACGTATTATCTTTTTGTATGATTTTTCGTTATCTGACTCTAGACCACCGTAAGTGTTTAAAATAGCGCTATAATGTTATTGTGTTTGAGAGAGTCCTTACTAAACCGTGGTTCTTTTGTTTTGAATCAGCTATTGTACCAGGTGATGGCATCAGATGAGCAGTGAAAATAAAATAAAAATCGTCCAAATTATTGCCGATTCCAGTCTTTCCGGGGCACCGGCAACTGTTTTTAATTTTGCCAAATATGTAGATAAAGAGAGATTTGATTTTATTTGTGTCTGTCCTTTAGGTCCTTTGTCGGATAAGCTGCGGGAAATAGCCGGTATCCGAGTAATCGTTGATCAAATGAATTCCAAATGGAATCTTTTGGCTATCGGTCGTCTTCGTTCTTTGCTTAGAAAATTAGCTCCGGATATTGTTGACTGCCAGGGTGTTAGAGCCGGTTGGCTGGGCAGATTGGCTGCCGTCGGCCTGTCGCCAAAACCGAAAGTGATTTACACCGAACATTTATGGACCAAAGAATATCATTTGAAAAATCCGTTTACTCAGCGAGTGCAACTGTCATTGTTAAAATTTCTGGATCTTTTTACAGATAAAACAATCGCCGTATCTCAGGCGGTTGCTGATTTTTTAACTGACAGTAAAATCACCACGAAAGATAAAGTTGTCGTCCTGTATTCAGGTTTACCGCTACCCGCTTGCAAACCGGTCAAAAAAGAATCGGGTCTTACTATCGGTTTTGTCGGCAGTTTAGTTGAAAGAAAAGGACTCGGAACTTTACTAAAAGCTTTACTGAAAGTGATCAAAGAATTGAATAATTCCGGCCTGAAATTAGTGATCGTCGGTGACGGGCCCGAAAGGAATAATCTGGAGTTGATGGCAAAGGAACTAAATATAAGCAAATATGTCCAATTTACCGGTTCGAGCAATCAAGTTGACCGGTTGTATTCCTCGTTTGATCTCTATGTTCAACCGTCTCTAGACGAAGCTTTCGGTTTTGCCGTTCTGGAAGCAATGAGCCACGGTTTACCGGTTATCGCCTCTCACCTGGGTGGATTGGTTGAAATTTTAAAAGGCAGGCGAGATTTCGACGGAACCACGGAAATGACCGAATGCGGGATTTTAGTCAGACCGGCTGATCCGGATGCTCTTGCCAAAGCAACGCTGCTTTGTTTAAAGGATGATGAACTGAGGCAAAAATTATCCAAAGCAGCAGTTAATCGCGCCTCGGATTTTGAGATTCACAAGACGATCAAAAAAAAGGAAGATTTCTATTCCGGATTCAAATTGGATTTTTCACAAAAACCTGCGAATAAGACTATCAAACGATCATAAGTGCAAAATTTATCATCCTCGTTCCAACAATCCGTATTAGCTTGGGCGGAACAGTCAATGGCCTTATCTGTTGAAATCAGTATAAAAAAAGACTCCCCGGTTTCTAATCAAGGGAGTCAGGTTTAATTCTACGAGGCTGATTGAGCGTGATACCGGCTTGCGGTATCTACGAAGCAACCGAAGTAGAATAATGTTTTAATCGGGATCGGTTTGGTTAAACGTTCTCCGTTTTTCTCAAGTGCTACAAAGTTTGTATCGAAGTTTACCGCCGGATCAAAATACGGCACATTAACTTCGAAATTATCTAACGCTTCGTCTCATTTAGAAGTCCTATTAATTACACTTCAGGATAACTATTTTATTGAGATGCCGTATTTTCTGATCTCACTGGCAAAAGTACTCCACTTATCATTAAGATCGTTTGGGTGCAGCGGATGCGGTTCTATTTCATAGTTTTTTTGACGTAATCTCATTAGCCTCAGACGTTCTTCGAACGTATCTTTGCCGAAAATAGGAGAAATGATTGCCAGATCAATGTCGCTATCGGGCCTCGCCGTTCCTTTGGCCTGAGAACCGAATATCAATGCCTGCTCGACCGGGATACCGCTTGCCTCAACCACTGCTAAATAATTCTTTGCCAGTTTAATTATTTCTGGATTTAATTCGTCAACTGTTTTCTTAGCCATTGTCGCAATTCCTCGCTTATTTTAAACCACTCTTTGGCATATTTGTCGGATGCTTTTTTATGTGATATTTCCTTCATTTTCTAAGCTTTGCAGCCAATTATTGACCTTATTTTTTTTGTTCGGCTGTCATAGTATAATCGTGGCATAAAATTGAAAATTGCCAAGATAAGCTTTATCCGACATGAATACCCTATAACGGGTTTGAGGTTAAAGCTTTTACCATCAGTTTATGCTATACTGCAACCGATATGAAAAAAAATCTGGTAGTTGCTTTCGGCGGTCCTTCGGTTGAACATGACGTTTCGGTTGTCAGCGCCGTTCAGGCAATGCGTTATGTCGATCGTGACAAATACCGCCTGATCCCGATTTACTGGAACAAAGAGGGGCGTTTTGTTACCACCGACAAACTGAGCGATGCTTCTTTGCGCCAACCGACACTCTGGAAGGACGAAGTATCGTTTGATTACAAATCATTGTTGATATCTCCCGCCTCGGCTTTCTTTCGTCCTAAACGGTTAACCGTTGATTATGTTTTGCCAATATTCCATGGACACGGAGGCGAAGACGGGGCTTTTCAGGGTTTGATTCAGGTAATGGATGTCCCCTGCCTCGGTTCCGGGGTTAGTGCATCGGCGATTGGTATGGATAAATTGCTGTTTAAAAAAGTCATGAAATCTTCCGGACTGCCGGTTTTGCCTTTTCAAGTCGTTTCCGCCGGAGAAAAAATAGCCTCAGTCGACTTCCCTTTTCCGGTAATCGTTAAACCGGCGCACTTAGGCTCCAGTATCGGAGTAGCCAAAGCGGAGAATCTACCCCAAGTTAAATCTGCCCTAAAAACAGTCTTTGACTTGGATAATCTGGCGATTATCGAACCGTTTTTGGAGCCGATGACCGAGATCAATTGTAGCGTAATCGGAGGTGGTGGTAAGGCTAGTCAAGCTTCTTTGTGTGAACAACCGATGCCACGCGACCAGATTCTGTCTTTTGCCGACAAATATTTACGAGGCGGAAAAACAGCTAAAAATAAAACCTCCGGAATGGCCGGGGCCGATCGGCGAATCCCCGCCCCGATCAGTAAAAATTTGACCGATATGATTAACGAATTGGCCATTAAAGCCTTTGACAGTTGCCAATGCAGCGGAGTGGCCCGGGTTGACTTTATGGTGGATAAAAATCGACGCGTTTATATTACCGAAATCAACACAATCCCCGGTTCATTGTCCTTCTATCTTTGGGAGGCAAGCGGTCTCAGTTACCGGGAATTGATTGACAGGCTGGTAGATATTGCCGGCTCGGAATATCGTCAGAATCAAACCTTACGCAGGGATTTTCCTTCGGAGATTCTCAATAAATTGGCTGCCTAGAACCGGTAAACTATCTAGCTATATCCGTTTTTAATTAGTCCCGCTAATTCGTTTGTCAATATTTCGGTGAGTGTGAATCCCCGAAATTAGCTTATTTCGGGGAATTCAAGCTAATGAATTAGAAGATTCTCAATAAACTAGCTACTTAGAACCAATAGGTATCCGGGAGCTCGTTTTGAATCAGAACCGTATCCCCGATCGCTAACCTACTTTTAAGTAAATTTGGGGTTTCTGATTGTCTAGACGATAAAACAATCTTTAATTTGGGGTTGTCGAGTCCTTTTTTAATGTATTTGGCTAATCTGGTATCGGCCAGAATAAGCAGATCAACATTTTGGCCGATCAGTCGTCCGTATTCCCGGTTTGCTGATTGTTCGTTGGCACCCTGATCGACAATGCCACCGGTAACTAAAACACGTCTCCCCTTCTCTTTTCCAAGTTTTTCTACCGCTGCTCTGGCGGTTTCCGGACTGATGTTATAGCTGTCATCAATGACAACTATTCCGTTTGATTCGATTACCTCGGCTCGTCTGGTGTAAGCGGTCAGCTTTCTTAATCCTTCGGCTAACTGGTTTTTGCTTAACTCAAAATATTGACCGACCGCTGCCGCCCCAGCCGCATTTGTCTGTAAATAATCGGTTTGCAAGACTTTTGGCCAATGATCCTTCTTAAGCATTCGCTCGATCTCCTTCCTCTCGAAGGTCTGAAAATCGTTTTTCAACTTCGGGGCTATTCTTTTCGTACCCGGATTTTCTTTATTGATAAGGATTTTAGTCTTTTGAGGTAAGCTGTTTAGATAATCGATAAATTCTCGGTCGATATTATCCTGGCTGCCGAACGAATTAAGATGCTGTGAACCGATTGCCGTTAACACAACCGCGTCCGGTCTGATCAGCTTATGAAATTTTTGCAGGTCGTTTTTCAGATATTCTCCCAATTCGACGATCCAAAAATCGGTTTCCTGACTCAGGTTTTGACTATCTTCAGCCAGACTTAGTAAGGTGTTGTGGTTATCCTTTGGCGTATGGCAGTTAAATCCTTCGGATAAAATAATATTAGTAAACCATCTGGTGGTGGTTTTGCCAAAACTGCCGATAATGACCACGGTATGTAAATTAACCAGTTTTTTTATTTTTTCTTCTCCCTTATCAATAATCCTTTTTTTGCTGTAGCGGTCAAACGGCCAGATGATAATATTTGCTAACCAAACCAGTATTGGAATTGCCAATGAGATGAGAAAAATCCAGAAGACAAATTCAAACCAGTTAACAATTAAAATTACCGGATAAAATAAGAAAATGACGTATAAAATAACTGCAATCCAAGTAATCATCATTGCTTTTTTAGTCCAAACGATCTGCCCGTTTTTCTGTAGTCCGCGGAGATAAAGGCGATCTTTGATCCAGCTCAAATAGGCCCGATTGTCATATTCCTCCAATTGGAGGATATAAACAAAATCAACGAATGGAAAGAGTTTGTTAAACCAATTTAGGACAATATTCATTTTATACCTATCCAGGATCTTATAATTCCGCAAAATAATTCAGGGTTATCCAAATGAGCGAAATGGCTGCCGTTTGGAATAATCTTTAAAGTTGCCCCGCGAACCATTCTTAGTATTTCATTGCCAACGCTTATTGGTACAACCGAGTCGTCTTCTCCCCAGATCAATAAAGTCGGCTGCTTTATATCTATTAAATAGGGTCTTAAGTCAAAATTAATTGTATTTTCAAAAACCGTAGTAAGCGGTCCAGCCTTTCTCCGGTCTTCAGAACGAAATTTGTCGGCAATTATCGGATAGAAAGGTATTTTATCTTTCGGTAAACCGCTTTTTTTTATTGCTTCGATCAAAGCCGATCTGAATTTTTGAGGCCAACTAAGCGGTTGTTTGATCGCAGGGGTCGCATATAGTATTAATTTGCTGACTTTAGGATTGTTTTTGGCTATGACAGTAGCGATTCTTCCGCCAAAAGAATGGCCGATTAAAACATATGATTCTAATTTATTTTTTTCTGAGAAGTCATTGACCCATTTTGCATATTCGGTAATTCCCCAATTTTTATTGCTTAATTTTTCCTGTCCGAAACCGGGCAGATCTGGTGCCAGACACTGATATTGATTTTTCAATCCGGTAATAATCCGATCCCAAGTGTGATGATCTTGTTGCCACCCGTGTAAAAAAACAAGCGCTGGCTTTTCCATGAGCTTAGTTTAACCGCTTCACCTAGTGGTAGTCAATTATCGAATTTTCTTTTTCTACCGAATCGGCTACTAAATGATTATTAATTCGATGCGCAACGATATCTATTCCGTCTCCCCTATCAAAATGTCTATTCCCAAGAAATTTTGTTTGTTTATTCCAATAAATCGTGCTGTTATGATGGTTGTTTTCAGCAATTTGCCAATCATCTTTGGCTGAGTTGGTTGATATAACTGTTCCGTCTATCCAAATCTCATCAGTTGATTGTTTGAGAAATCGGTCGGTTAGACCGGTATCGCTCACAATAACTGAAATCATAATCGTGACAAGGATTAGCCCGGCAATAATTAAGGCACGATTGTAGCGATAAATAAATTCGAAGCGTCTTAGTAATAAATAGCCGCCGCCAAGCCCAACAACGGCGACTACCAGGGCTAACCAGGGTAAATGAAGCAAGACATATGACCAGCCAAACCGGTCAATCCAAAGATCGCGTAACGGTTGTTGCAAACGAAAATCGCTGACTATAAAACCGATGAAAAAAACACTCAAAAGAGCGGTTCCGAGTAATCCTATTCCGATTAAAATAGCCATTGCGATAAAAAAACCGTATGGGCGCATGGAAATTTTTTGCTCATGAATTTGCTTCATTACTTTTTTACTTAAATCAGCTTGACTCATTTTTCCCTGTTTCTCATTTGTTCCAGCAACTTTTTGCCTCGATGTATTCTTGTCCCGACCGTCATCGTCGGTATGTGTAGAATGTCGGCAATTTCCTCATAACTTTTCTCGTTCCTGTAAAATAATAATATAGGTTCGCGATAGACGATTGGTAAATCATCCAGATATTTGGCCAGCTTTTCCTTTAGTAACTTGTGGTCCAGGATCTCTGCATAACTATCATCTTGTTTTATCTGATATTCCACCCAAGGATGTTCGTCTACTGATATGTGGTTTGACCGCTTTTTCAGATAGTTTATCGCCTCGTTATGAGTGATGCGGTATATCCAACTGGAGAATTTCTTATTTTGATCGAATCCGTTTAAATTACGATAAGCTTTAATAAAAGCTTCCTGAACAACATCACTCGATTCGTCAGGATTTCTGATCAGACCGGTGGCGTATCTTATTAACTTGTTCTGATACCGCTCGACAATCTGAGAATAGGCTTCCTGATCACCTTGGCAGATTATTTTTACCAACTCCTCGTCGCTTTTATCTTCCAGCTTCGACATGGTCTCCTAAATATGCTACTATAAGACTATAAGGATTATTTCAAAATTGTCCAGTTATCGACCGGATATTATTGAGCCGAAATGGCAAAAACGATGGGAAGAAGACAAGGCCTATCTTGCCGATAGAGGCAAAAACCTGCCAAAGCTTTATGTTTTGGATATGTTTCCTTACCCGTCCGGAGATGGTTTGCATGTCGGACATTCAAGAATCTATACTGCGTCTGATTTAGTTACCAGAGCAAAAATTTTACAAGGTTACAGGGTTTTACATCCGACGGGTTGGGACGCGTTTGGTTTGCCAGCAGAAAATTATGCTATAAAAACTGGAATCCATCCCTCTGTGGCTACGGCGAAAAATATTGCCAACGCCAAAAGGCAAATGCAACTCCAAGGGTTTATGTACGATTGGTCTCGTGAAATTAATACAACCGATCCGAATTATTACCATTGGACGCAATGGATTTTTCTGCAGTTGTTTAAGCACAATTTAGCCTATGAGGCGGATGTACCTATTAACTGGTGCCCATCATGCAAAACCGGTTTGGCCAACGAAGAAGTTATAGGCGGTCGTTGTGATCGCTGCGGCAGTAAAGTTGAAAAGAAACAACTTAGCCAATGGATGTTGAAAATTACAGCATATGCCGATCGTTTGCTGGGCGGTTTGGCAAATCTGGATTGGCCGGTTTCGATTAAAAAAATGCAAGAGAATTGGATTGGAAAGTCAAACGGTGCCAATGTGCGATTTATGGTCGTAGGACGCAGTGAGGAGATTGTTGTTTTTACTACCAGGCCGGATACTCTTTTCGGCGCCACTTATTTGGTATTGGCACCGGAGCATCCTTTAGTTGATCTCCTGACGACTAAAGATCATCTGACCGAAATGCTGGTCTATCGCAAATCTGTCGCCAATAAAACCGATTCGGAGCGAATCGAAGGAGCCGGCAATAAAGAAAAAACCGGTATTTTTACCGGCAGTTTTGCCGTTAACCCGGTTAATGGTGAACATTTACCGATATGGGTTGCCGATTATGTTCTTTCGAATTACGGGACAGGAGCGATTATGGCAGTTCCGGCCCATGACCAACGTGATCTTGAATTTGCCAAAAAATTTAAATTGCCCGTTACTAAAGTGATATTCTCATCTACCCCGATTACTACCGAAGCATATTTAGAAGACGGGTTGTTGATCAACTCAGGGCGTTTCAACGGCTTAACGGTTGCTGAGGCGAAGAAGGCTATCGTTGAAGACTTGGAAACGCGCGGCCTGGCTGAACCTCAGACTGTTTATCGACTAAGGGATTGGGTTTTTTCCCGCCAGCGTTATTGGGGGGAACCTATTCCTTTGATTCACTGTCCGAAATGCGGTATTGTTCCGGTTCCGGATAATGAATTGCCGTTAGTTTTGCCTGAAGTTGAAAAATACCAACCAACCGGTACCGGTCAATCACCGTTGGCCGCTATTGCTAAATGGGTTAATACGTCTTGCCCTAAATGCGGAGGCAGGGCCAAGCGCGAAACGAACACTATGCCTCAATGGGCAGGATCAAGTTGGTATTTTTTGCGCTTTACCGATCCACACAATAACCGTGCTTTGGCTGATCAACCGTCATTGGATGCGTGGATGCCGGTAGATTTGTATCTCGGCGGTGCTGAACATGCTGTTCTCCATCTGCTGTATGCCAGGTTTTGGCAGATGTTTCTCTATGATATCGGAGTTGTTAAACAAGAAGAACCGTTTAAACAGTTAAAATCAGTTGGACTTATTTTGACCAATACCTATCGTGATCAGGACGGCCATTACATTCACTATGATGATTTGGTTTTAGACGGCGATACCGTCTTTGATAAACGGAATGGTCATGTGCTGACTGCAGAGGTTGAAAAAATGAGTAAATCCAAAGGTAATTCCATATCACCCGATAGCATAATTACACGATACGGTTCTGATACTTTACGTGTTTATTTAATGTTTCTTGGTCCGTGGCATGAGATGAGTGTTTTTGATTTGAATGGCATCGAAGGATCTTTCCGGTTCCTAAAGAAAGTCTATTTTTTGGCAGACAAAGTTTCTCAGGATTGCCAGTCATCAGATGATCGTCTATTGAACCAGACAATTGATAAAGTAACAAAAGACATTGATCTGTTCCAATTTAATACAGCAGTTTCACAATTAATGATTTTGGTTAATGCGTGGCAAAAAGAAACAGCCGTTTCAGCTGACCGGTTTTCAGTATTTTTACAACTCTTGTTTCCGTTTGCGCCTCATCTGGCTGAAGAGCTTTGGCAAAAAATCGGCCACAACGAATCAATTTTTGCTTCAAAATGGCCAGAGGCTAAGATTGGTTTTGCAGATGACACTCGTGCGGAAATCGCGGTTCAGGTTGATTCAAAATTACGCGGTAAAATAAGTGTTAGTCAGGAAATGACCGCTGAACAAATTACCGAACTCGTTTTATCCGATGAAAAAATTGGAAGATTTGTAACTTCAAGGCAGCCTAAGGCCATTTACGTCAAAGGTCACTTAATTAATTTGCTTAACCGTTAATTATCAATAATGAATCAATTTAAGCCGAATGGTTTTTCAGTCAAGACGATATTGTCCGATCCGGATACGATTTACGATCAGGTTTGGACGCTGACGGTTAGTTATTTGCAAGAAAATTTTGCTCTTGTGACAGATAAACCAATGGAATTGACCATCAGAGGCTTTGCCAAAGACAAAATAATTTATCTTAATTTGGCTGTTACCGGGACCATACCTTTGACTTGTTCGCGTTGCGGTGTTAGATTTCAGAAAAATATTTCAGATCAGGTGGAGCAGGAATATTCATTTGATAATCCGGACCAAGATATTTTACCCATTTCTGACCGCTTAACAGTTGATTTATCAACCCCATTAAACGATCTTATTCAATTAGCCGTGCCGGATTTTCCTCTTCATGATCCTCGTTGCCTTGGTTTGTGTCCGGTATGCGGTATAAATTTAAATGATTCGCCAAAACACTATACTGATTACCCTGACCATCGGCCTAATAAGGCTGATCTAGCCAACCGTCCTCATTTAAGCTATAATAGGCATGTAAAAAAAGAGGATTAGCTATGGCAACCCCGAAAAAACACCTTTCGCATTCTAAAAGCGGCGGACGTAGAAGTCAGATTCATTTAAAGTTACCTGAGATTTTTTATTGCCCAAATTGTCATTATCCAAGGTTGGCTCACACGGTTTGCCCGAAATGCGGACAGTATCGTGGAAAAACCATTACCGCGAGTCATTAATATGAATCGCCACCTGTCTCGTATCGTTGTTATGCAGACATTGTATGAGCTGGATTTTCGCCCTGATCAGAACCCTTTGGAAGCGGCTAAACGCAATCTTTCTCAGTTTGAAGCAAAAATTGATCAACAATACGTAACCGAAACTGTTGAGGCAGTTATTGCAGATTTGCCAAAAATAGATCCTCTGATTCAGCAAGCGGCTCCGGAATGGCCATTGGAACAGATTGCCGTTATTGATAAAACTATTTTGCGCTTATCAACCTATGAATTATTAATAAATCGTTCCGTTCCTCCTAAAGTTGTTATAAATGAAGCGGTGGAATTGGCAAAAACATTTGGCAGCGATAGTTCAAGTAAATTTATTAACGGGGTTTTGGGTACTTTATACCGCTCAAGCGATTTGCCTAAAGAGGATGAAGTGGATAGAATTCTTACCGAAAACGATGTAGCTTCTGATAAAGAATTGGAAAGTAACAAGCCGGTTACGGCTCACATTACACCCGAAGAAGATATTATTGTTGAGGAGTCTTAAAAAGTGTTGTTGGATAAAGATTTTTCTCCGCTTGAGCAGAAAATAAATTATCACTTTAAAGACCGCCGACTATTAAAAACAGCTTTTGTCCATCGGTCCGCCTTGAACGAACTTCATGATCATATTAATGAGCACAACGAACGCTTGGAATTTTTGGGCGACGCTGTTCTTGAGTTGATTGTTACTGAAAATCTGTTTTTACATTACCCGAATCCTGAGGGAGAATTAACCAACTGGCGTTCCGCATTGGTTCGTGGCCAACATTTGGCAGAGAAAGCAAAGGATTTAGGGTTTGGCGACTATCTTTATTTAAGCCATGGTGAAACAAAGAGCGGCGGAAAAGCCAAACAAATGATTTTGGCCAATACTTTTGAAGCTTTTCTAGGGGCTTTATATTTAGACGGCGGATACAAAATAGCCAAGAATTTTGTTGAACAAACGATCATTTGTCATTTGTCTGAGATTTTGGCTGAAGGATTAGATATTGATCCCAAAAGCCGTTTTCAAGAACTTGCCCAGGAAAAATATTCTATAACCCCCGATTACAAGGTGATAAGTGAATCAGGCCCAGATCATAATAAAATATTTACAGTAGGAGTTTATTTGGCTGATCGTCAGGTTGCTCAAGGACAAGGTTCGTCTAAACAATATGCCCAAATTGCTGCTGCAAGATCTGCAATCAACCAGATGTTTTCAGATTTGCAAAACCAAATTGAAAAAGCTTAGTCATTTCGGTTGCCGAAGCGGTATACAGATCCTGGTAAGTTGCTCCGATAAAACCGATTAAACGCACATTACCCTGTTTAACCGCGGTTACCAGTACGTGTCCTGCTCCTCCTTGGTTTGGATCGCTGCCGGTGCCGGTTTTGCCACCTATGACTCCGGGATAGTGATTCAAAACAAGCTGATCAGAATTATCAAGATTATAGACAATGTTTCCGGTGACATCGCTGGCTGTGTAATGAGCAGTCCCTATAACTTGAGCAATAGTCGGGTTTTCCAAATCGTAACTCATCAACTTAGCAACATCATACGGGGACGATTGGGTTCCTGCTTCGTCGTATCCCGCCGGATCCGCATAATGTGTTTCAGTTAAGCCGAGCTCCGCAGCTTTTTGATTCATCATTTTAACAAAATTATCGCTCGATCCGGCTGTAAATTCTGCTAAGGCCATAGCACAGTCATTTCCCGAATCCAGCATCATCGCATATAGAAGATTTTTGACAGTTATCTGTTCATTTTGAACAATTCCGACCAGCGAACCTAACTGATGTGAAGCGTTATAGGAAACGGTTACAACGCTGTTTAAGTTGTCGTGTTCTACAACCAATAGCGAAGTCATTAATTTTGTCGTTGAGGCAATCGGTCTTTTTGTATATCCGTTCTTTTCTGCTAAGACAGTAGCGGTGTCAGGATCGTAAAGCAAATAAGCTTGGGCCTGAATAAGAGAATTTAGCTGAGTGGCATTTTCAACTACCGGAACGGGTTGCGGTACCGGTAAGTGATTAATAATTGTTTGGCTGACTGTCACCTGTTGACTTGCTTGGGCCTTATCAACTAAGGGTTGTTCGATTTTCCTTGCCAAACCGCTAGCACCGACTATGTCGGCCATTAAAACGATCGATAGGATAAAATATTTAAATAACACCACCTAACTCTATCATAACTAAGTCAATCGAGCCAGCTTGATAGATGATCGGCATATTTATAAATTTTACTCAAGTTGTCGCAATTTTTCAGAACCGAGTTTAATATACTGGCCTGGCTTAAGTCCCAGATCTTTAAGATTTAATTTACCGATTGAGGTTCTGGTTAAATCAGCCACTTCGAGACCGATTTTTTGAATCATTCGTCTGATCTGTCGGTTACGGCCTTCATGTATTTTTATTTCAATTTGTAGATGATGATCAGTTTGTTCAAGAACTTTTATTTTGGCCGGAGCGGTTCTACGATCGTCTATTATCACGCCGTTTTCCAACTTCTTTAAATTGTTTTTTAGCTGTCGTTGATCATAATTATACGGAATTGTGCAGTCAACTAAATAAGTTTTGTTGATTTGATGATCCGGTTTGGTTAAGTGATTAGCCAGCTGTCCGTCATTAGTTAACAAAATAAGACCTTTGGTTTGCCTATCGAGCCTGCCGACTGGATAGATACGTTCCGGAACTTTAATCAGATCGAGAACGGTATTTTTAGCGTGCGGGTCACCGCGAGTCGAATCAAAACCGGCCGGTTTATACAAAGCATAAACCGTTTTTTCCGCTACTGGTTTGATTTCACGCCAATTTTCGTCTGTTTTTATTTCGACATTATCGTTACTTGGGTCAACTGCCCTGGTGATATCGGTGACTGGCTGGCCGTTAATTTTGACTCGCCGGTTTTTTACCCAAACCTCAGCCGCTCTTCTTGAACATACACCGGAATTTGCCAAATAGACGGACAGGCGCATTATTCTTTAATTGTTTTTAAATGCAAGGTTTTTAACTGTTCCGAGCCTAATTGTGAGGGCGCATTCATCATTAAATCCCGCCCGTCACCTGTTTTTGGAAAAGCTATTACCTCTCTGATTGTTTTTGTTTTAGTAAGAATCATCAAAAGACGATCAATGCCTGGAGCAATGCCACCGTGCGGAGGGCAGCCAAACGAAAAAGCTTGAAGCATGTGTCCGAAACGTTCCTCGATTGTCTTTTGATCAAGGTTAAGAGCTTTGAAAACCGCTTGTTGCTGTTGCTGATTATGAATTCTAATCGATCCTGAGCCGAGCTCGTAACCGTTTATCACGATATCATAACAATTTGCCCTGATTGATAACAATTCATCCTGGCTAACTTTTTCATCGTTATAAACCCGCTCCATTATTTGGTTGTATTCAGGTTTATCTTGCCAGCTAGTAAAAGGATGGTGAGCTGAGGTAATCTGCCCTGCTTTATCCAATTCAAATAATGGAAAATCGATGATAAAGGCAAAGGCAAGTTCGTCTGGATCCTCGGGGTTTTTTCTTAGGTCAGGTTTATCGCTGTGATATTTTTCCATCGTCTGGTCCCAAGTTAGCACCGGAAAAGGAGAGGTGATTTTTTTCTCAGGAGTTATTGATTTGACAAGCTGGCTAAACATTTTTTCGCTTAAATCAAGGATATCCTTTTGTTCGACAAAGCTCATCTCCAGATCTAGTTGAGTAAATTCCGGTTGCCTGTCGCCCCGAGAATCCTCGTCTCTCATACATCTGGCAATCTGATAATACCGCTCAAAACCGGCAACCATCAATAATTGTTTGTATTGCTGAGGTGATTGAGGTAAGGCATAAGCGAAGCCGGCTTTATTACGTGACGGCACTAAATATTCTCTAGCGCCTTCCGGAGTATCTTTTGTAAGCATCGGCGTCTCAATCTCGATAAACCCTTCTTTATTCAAGTAATCTCTCAGAAAACTAATAACTTTGTGTCTCAAACTTAATCTTTGCCACATAATTGGTCGTCTCAGATCGAGATAGCGATATTTTAATCTGACTTCTTCATCTATTTCAGAATCATCATTAATTTCAAATGGCGGGGTGTTTGCCCTTGATAATATTGTGATTTCAGATATTTGTAATTCAATTCTACCTGTTTTTAAGTCGTGATTTATTAATTTCTCGGCTCTTTTTCTAATGATTCCGCAGACTGTCAAAACGTCTTCTCGGCTTATCGATTGTTCTTTTATTTTTTCCACAACCGCGCTCTCAAAAGCCACTGCCTGTATTAGACCGCTTCTGTCACGAATATCCAAAAAAACCAGTTTACCATGATCGCGTCTTGATTGAACCCAGCCGGAAATAGTAACTGGCTGGTCTATTAAATCAAGTGTTTTCTCGATAAAGATTCGTTTTTCCATAATTTTCCTCGATCCTGTTTGGATTGTTTTATCTTATAACCGCTTTTAATTTGTTCTTTAGATTTTCTTCAATGTTTTGGATAATTACGTTGATTTCTTCATTTTGTAAAGTGCGTTTTTCGTCGGAGAATTCTAAATGAAAAGCCAAAGATCTGAAATTGTTTTGTCCGTTATAATTATCAATCTCATCAAAAAGACTGATTTTGCTAATCAACGATGATTGTTTTTCAATCATCTTAACAACGGTTCCGTAATCAATATTTTTGTCTAAGACAATGGCCAAATCGCGTTTAATTTTTGGCAAACGACTATATGCTTTAAAACGACCGTTTTGTTTCTGTTGATCGTTTAATAATTGCATGTCTAGTTCCCAAGAGAAAATCCATATCGGTGCCTGCCAAGTGGCTTTAAATTCTCCGACTGCAGTTTTTTTGTAATTAATGACGGTCTTAGTTTGATCATTTGTCTGAAAAGTAATTAACCGGTAATCCAATCCTAAACGATGAAAGATTATTCCTAAAAGATTTTTGGCTTGAGCTTGTTTTGCGACCAATGCCGCGGCGAACTTTAATGGCTGATCTTTAACATAAATATGGCCGACCTCAAAACAACCGAAATCATTAAACCCTTCACGATACTTTTTTATGGTCAATTGGATTAAGCCATCTGTTAAATTTTGACGCATGAATTTTTTATCACCGATTGGATTTGCTAAGCGGATCGCATCTTTGTTTCCCAAGCTGACCATGCTGCTTGTCTGAACTTCGTACAGAAATTCAGCGGCAGTCTTTCTAACAATCTGAAAATCCTGTTTGAGTGACCATTCTTTTGTTTGGTCATATAACAGGCTTGGTAGTGTCCTGGGGATTTCTTCGTATCCGTAAATTCGGGCAACTTCCTCAGCGATGTCTTGCCAATCCCTGACATCTTGTCTCCACCACGGACAAATGATGTTTAAGTTGCCGTCTGCTATTTCAATGTCAAAGTTTAGATTTTTCAGAATAGTAACGATTTTTTGGTCATCAATATTTTTACCGAGTAATGAACGGATTTCCGCCGTTTTTGTTTTTATGTTGACTCTGTCCTGCTTGTCATCGCCGGTAATTCTCAAATCAATCAATTGCCCGTCGGATAAATCAAGAATGAGCCGCAGTGCTTTATTAAAACCGTTGATTGCCGCGGCAGTTGAAAGTCCGCGCTCAAATCTGGCACTTGCTTCAGTCCTAATACCAAAAGATTGCGACGTTCGCCGAATATGAATTGGGTCAAACAAGGCACAGGTTAAAAGTATTTGTTTTGTTTGATCCGATATGGCTGTTTTTTCTCCACCGATTATTCCTGCTAAATCGAGTGGCTTTTCAGAATCAGCAATAACCAGATCGGTTTTCTTTAATTTGTATTCCCGATGGTTTAAAGTTTGAACCGTTTCATTCTCCGCGGCATAACGGACACTGACTTTATTTCCGGTAATCGTTGAAGCATCAAAAGCGTGAGTCGGATAACCTTCTGTCAGCATTACATAATTCGTGATGTCTGTTGCCAAATTGATTGTTTTAATTTGGTTGTCAGTCAAAAATTCTGTTAGCCACTTGGGACTAAATTTGTTTGAGGGTAAATTAATCAACGCGGTCAAAAAAAGCCGACAACCATCAGTCGCTTCAATCGATGCTTGAATATTGGGTGACCTAAGTTCTTTTGGGGATTCTAACTCTTCGGTGTTTATCTTTTGTCCTAGAATAGCAGCTAATTCTTGTTCTATGCCACGATAGGACAATAAATCAGACCTGTGGGCTGTTCCTTTATCGTCTGTTTCGATGATTTGTTTTACAGGAAAAATTTTCTCTAGAGGTAGGCCAAGCGGTGTGTCAGGAGGTAAAATCATTACTCCGTGACTTGCCGATTCGCTTAAACCTAATTCGTCCTCTCCGCAAAGCATACCTTCCGAAGTGATTCCCCGGATCGTTTGCCGGCTGATGGTAGTCATTTTTCGTGAATCTATTTGGGTATTAATATCTTGTCGGTTTACTGTAATGACACTGGATCCAACCGTTGCCACAGCCACTTTGTCATTTTCATGAACAGTAGCGCTTGTTAGGATTGTTAGAATTTTTTCTTTGATTGATACTTCTAATTGATTAAGTCGATCGGCGTTTGGATGTTTTTTGACTGAAATGACCTGACCGGTTATTACCCCGCTTGCTTTTATGCCAACTGGCAATATTCTTTCGACTTCCTGTGTGTGGCTAGACAGCAAATCAGCTGTTTTTTCGGGGCTATCAGCTTTAATTTTTAAATGCTGGTAAACAAATTTCATACCAATTGCTCCAAGAATCTCGGATCGTTTCTGGTAAATTCCCTGATATCTTCAACCCCGTAATAAAGCATTGCGAATCTCTCGACACCTAATCCGAAGGCCAGCCCATGGTATTCTTTTGGGTCCAAACCGGCGCTTGCGATGATTTCCTGATCGGTAATGCCACAACCTAGCAGCTCAAGCCAGCCTTTGTAACCGCATGACCTGCAACCCCGGCCGGTGCAACTGAAACACTTCATATCGATTTCTGCTCCTGGCTCTACAAAAGGAAAAAATGAGGGACGAAAACGTAATTCAACAGGACGCAAAAAGAAATCCTGAATCAATTGGAATAAGACACCTCTTAAATCAGCAAAGGTCAGGTTCTTTGCTACCGCAAATCCGTCAAATTGATGAAATTCGCTTAAATGGGTTGCGTCTTCGGCTTCGCAACGATAGATTTTTCCTCCCTGCACAAATGCGAACGGAGGATGATTATTTTTGATTAGATTTTGTTGAAAAGCAGTGGTGTGAGTTCTTAAAACACGTCCGTCGACGGTCCAGAAAGTATCCTGCATATCTCTGGCCGGATGGTCTTTGGCAATTTGCAGGAATTCAAAATTATTATCTTCATTTTCTATCTCAGGAGATTGTGCGGCAACAAAACCCAGTCTTTCACTAATTTGATATAGTCTGGCAATGCTTGTTTCGATAGGGTGTTGATGGCCGTGAGCGGTTAAATCGGCTGGTAAGGTCAAGTCGATCGACGGTTGGTTAGAAGATGTCTTAATCTGTAAGAGATAATTTAGTCGGTTCTTGATGATTTTTGCTTTTTCCCCGACAACTTTTCTTTCGTCTGTTTTCAGGGTGGTAATTTGTTTGATCATCGTTGAAAACTTTCCGTTTCGGCCGAGGTATTTATGATACAAAACCGCTGCATCTGCGCCGTTATTTATTTCGTTTTCTGCTTCAACTAGTAAATTGTCAAACTGATCTTGATTAATCATTGTTGCTCACTGGTATTCTTACTCTAAAAAACATTTCAAATAAAACCGCTGCCGATATAGTAAATATGATATCCAAGGCACTTAATATTCGCATTGATTGCAAACCAAGCAACAAGACTGTTACCGCACCCAAGATTACGCCTTGTCTTACGGATATTAAAGGCGAGGCCTGCCGGAATGACAGTATCGAATATCTGGTCAAAATTAAAGCTATAAAAGCGTATAGACTAGATACGGCGCTAAACACGGCTACAAAAAATAGCTCCTTAACATGAGTATTGATCGTTAAAGGATTAGTGGTTGTAGTTATGAGATAGATAATAAAAACTGAAATTGCCAAGATCGACAACAGTAAGAAACGTAAAGTATTCATAACAGGTTCTACTCTACCATGTTTTTATTGTTTGTGATATCTTTTCCGCATATTCCATTCCCGTATCCTCGATTAATTCGAAGTTGGGAATGATTTTTAGATTAAGGTGTTTCTTAAGGTTTTTTCGTAATTCGGGTAGAGATTGCTTCAGGCTGCTTAAATTCCCCGGTTGTTTATTGAGAAAACTTAACCAGACCCTTGCCTTAGTCAGATCGTTTTGAATTTCGAGCTTTGTCACACTGACAAAAATATCCGGAAACTCGCGTTGCCAGTACAAACTGAGTTCTCTAGTAAATTGTGAATTTAATTTGTCTAAACGATTCGACATTAACGTTTGGAGAATTGGTGACCGCGTCTGGCGCCATGCAGTCCGTATTTCTTGCGTTCTTTTTCTCTGGAATCTCTGGTCAGTAAACCGCTTTTTTTGAGAGTTGCTTTTAATTCATCGTTCATTTTCAATAAAGCTCTGGACAGTCCGTGACGGATAGCTGACTTCTGACCCTCTTTGCCTCCTCCGTGAACATGAGCACTTAGGTCGACCTTTCCCAGCAAATCAACGCTTTCCAGTACTCTGTTATATTCCTGATCGGCATCAACTTCTTGCTCGTTTAGAATAAACTTACCGCTACCGCTAGACAATCTTACTGCCGCAATCGCTCTTTTTCTTCGGCCCACACCTGTATAATACTGCACTTTTTCTTTGACAACACTATCGTTTTTTGGATTACTTGGCATGATTTCCCTCGATGTTCGCTTTGTGTGGATGTTCCGCTCCCGGATAGACCCTTAGTCTGCTAAGCCAAACCGATCTCTGTTTGGTTTTTGGCAGCATACCCGAGATTGCTTTTACAATTATTTGTTCAGGCTTGGTTTGCCGTAAATCTTTAACAGAAGTTGACTTTAAACCTCCGGGATAATTTGAATGTCTCCAATAAACTTTATCTTCTTCCTTTTGGCCGGTTAAAACTACTTCTGAGGCGTTGATAATGACAACCAGATCGCCTACATCTGCGTAACGCCTGAAAGCGGTTTTATGTTTACCTCTTAAAAGAATAGAAGCCTGGGTGGCGATTTGGCCAAGCACCGCTCCTTTTGCGTCAATCAAATGCCAATTTCGTTCATTCATTTCTTAACTCTTTTTGCTTTTTTTTCGACAGCGGTCGTTTTCTCGGCTTCCTGATCAGACTTCTTATCTTGTTTTTTTTCAGCTGTTTTTGTCTGGTCAGCGTCGTCAGTCGACTCTTCGACAACTTTTTCTTCGGCTGGTGCATCAATTAATTCGATTGTGGATATCTCAGCCCCATCGCCCAACCGAAATCCCAGACGAATTATTCTAGTATAACCGCCTTCTCTTGATTTATAACGGTCAGCTAGCACTTCCAGAATTTTTTGCACCGCCTTTGGCTCGAAAACTTGCGCTAACAATCTGCGCCTACTCGACAAAGAGGCTGATTTTCCGGTGTTGATCAGGCGGTTGACTAACGGCGCAACCATTTTAGCCTTGGCAGTGGTAGTCGTGACTCTTTCATAGATAATCACCGATGCGGCTAAGTTGGATAATGTGTGTTCTCGATGTGCTTTTTTACGGCTAAGTTTGGAAATCATTGCTAACTACCCTCGTATTTTGTTTATTTCTGAAAGAGCTTTAGGTCCAAGCCCTGGAATTTCCTTTAATTCTTCATCAGGAACGTTTTTTAATTCCTCAATATTATGAATTCCGTTGTCAATTAAAATGCCGCTGATTTTTGAGGATAATCCAGCAATTTCAAACTCGCTTACGTTTTGCTTTTCCTGATCGTTTGTTTCGGCTGGTTTTTCATTATCGTTCGCTTCGCTAACCTGGCTCATATTCTTACCTTCAGAGTAATTAGCTAACAACTGGAACTGGTCGACAAGAATTGCTGCGGCTTCCTGAAATGCTTTTTTAGTCGAAATACTCCCGTCGGTTGTCACGGACAAATCGAGCTTGTCGTAGTTAGTCATTTTGCCGACACGGGTGTTTTCAACCTCAACACTCACCGCAATAACTGGAGAAAACAAACTGTCTACAGCAATTGTTCCTAACGGTTGGTCAGTAGATTGTCGTCTTTCAACCGGATCATATCCACGTCCATAATCAACCACAACTTCCATTGATAAACTGCCGGCTTTGTCAATCGATGCGATGTGCAAATCAGGGTTAGCAATTGTTACCTGGCTATTTGCTTTGAAATCGGCCGCAGTGACTTCCTTTGGTCCTTTAACATCCATTTTTAAAGTCAGGGGTTGATTCGTCTCATGCATGACTAAGCGCAGGGATTTGAGATTTAAAATAACTTCCACCAAGTCCTCTTTAACTCCGTTGACTACTGAAAACTCATGCGATGCTCCCTCGATCCGTACGGCAGTAACAGCTGCTCCTGGTAGTGATGATAATAGAACGCGCCTCAAAGCATTTCCAACAGTGTGGCCATAACCGGGAAAGAGAGGTGAGACGGTGAAGATAGACGTGCGATCGTCAATCACCTTTTCCTTAACGTTCGGTAAAATTATCTGTTCCATTGTCTGATTCCTTTCAATAAATTATCTCGAATAATATTCGACTATTAGTTGTTCTTTAATTTCCGGATCAATATCTTCTCTTTTGGGTAAATTCGTCACAGTCACCTGCTGATTTTTTTTGTCCGCAGATAGCCAACCAGGTAGCTGCTCGAAAGTTACTTCTTTGAATAAATCGGTCTTTTTTCTTGGGATTACGATATCATTTGCTGATAAACCGAACGATGGGACATTGACTTTACGACCGTTGACTTGGAAAAAACCATGGCTGACTAACTGTCTTGCCTGGGGTCTTGAAATAGCGAAACCGGCTCTATAAACCAAATTATCCAGACGCGTTTCGAGTAGTTGGAGCATTCTTTCCGCAGTATTTTCTCTGGACACTGTTGCTTGGTGATAATAGCCACGGAACTGACTCTCTGTAATACCGTATTGATGTCTGACTTTCTGTTTCTCTTGAAGCTGTCTGGCGTATTCTGACATCTTACGGGGATTAGCTGCGATTGCAGCGCCGACAGAAACAATTGAAGGGTTTTTAGCTCTTAAACTTTTTTCTCTCAAGAACAAACGCTTGGCAGATTTACGATAACGCGGTGCTGTTGGTAATTTTTGCGACATTTATTGTTTCCTTTAATTCCGTCGTGGTTTTTTTGGTCTGACGCCGTTATGAGGTATCGGTGTTTTGTCATTAATAGCCAGAATCTCGATCCCAGAATTTCCTAAGGCTCGGATGGCGGATTCTCTGCCGGCTCCGACGCCTGAGACATGGACTATTGCTTCTTGCATCCCAACCGCTTTAGCACGGTCCAGGACGCTAAGCATGGCTGTTTGAGCGGCGTATGGGGTGGATTTTTTGGCACCCTTAAAGCCGGATGATCCGCTTGTAGACCAACCGATAACATTACCAGAGTTATCCGAAACACTGATTATTGTATTATTGAACGTCGATTGGATACTAATAATACCTTTGGGAATATTTTTTTTAACACGGCTTTTTTTTGTTTGTGTAGCCATTTTTTTCCTTATGTCTTCTGTGCCGCTGGTTTACGGCCGGATCCGACTGTGATTCTTTTACCACGTTTTGCCCGCGAATTAGTTCTGGTTCTTTGCCCTCTTACAGGCAGGTTTTTTGCGTGCCTGCTACCGCGATAACTGCCAATTTCTTTTAATCTCTTAATATTTTGACTTACTTGCTGTTTCAGATCACTTTCGACAACCAGACTTTTGTCAATTATCTGTCTGATCTTTTCAATTTCTTCTTCAGTCATTTCTTTGACCCTGGGATTACTGTCGATCTTCGCTTGTTTTAGAATATCGGCGGCTTTGGCTGAACCAATTCCGTGTATGTATGTCAGAGATACGGCTATTCTCTTTTCGTTTGGAATATTTATTCCGGCAATTCGTGCCATTATTAACCCTGCCTCTGTTTATGTTTTGGATTCTGGCAAAGCACTCTAACTACGCCCTCTCGACGTATGATTTTACAGTGATTACATATTGTTTTAACTGATGGTCTAACTTTCATTTTGATTCTCTGGCTGTTTGTTGATCGGCAGGCGTCTGGTAATTCGTCCCTTTGTTAGGTCATAAACACTTAACTCAACTATCACCCTATCACCAGGCAAAATTTTAATGAAATTCATTCTCATTTTGCCTGAGAGATGAGTCAAAATTGATTGGCCACTATCCAATTCGACCTTAAAAGTCGCACTAGGTAAAGCTTCCTGAACTTTGCCTTCCAGCTCAATTATCTCGTCTTTTGGAGTCAATCCTTATGCCTACTTTGTTACGAAGAAAATATTAACACATGCTTATTGATTTTGCAAGTCACATACTTATTACAAACAGGAAAAATGTTATCCGGGGCAAATTTCGCTCAGCTTGTTAGATTTTATGATTAATATTTTTAAATTCGGATTCTAAATTCCTTAGTGTTTTGTCACAACCACTGTCATAAGATGAGTACCTTATTATGTTATTTTTTTTCAGATTGCAGACAGATGAAAACTAAGTTTTCTAGGTAAGGACACGGTGTCCTTTATCGGTCACCAGAACAGTATGTTCGAAATGGGCTGATAGCGACCCGTCCAAAGTTCTTACGGTCCAATTATCTGATTCTGTGCGGATTCTCCAGTCGCCGGTTGTGGCCATTGGTTCAATGGCAATTGTTTGACCGGTTTCCAAGACAGGACCGTCTCCCTGTTTTCCGAAATTTGGAATGTTCGGTTTTTCGTGGACAGCGTGTCCGACTCCGTGTCCAACCAAATCACGGATTACTCCTAGGCCGTTTTTTTCCAATTCGTTTTGTATTGCCTGACTGATTTGTCCTATATTGTTACCGGGTTTAACCTGACTGATACCGGCCTGAAGTGACTTGTATGTTGAAATCATCAGCTTCTCAATTTTATTTAAGTTCGTTTTTGTTTTTAATTGATCAACGGTAATTATCCGGCCCTGATTGAGCCAGATCGTGGTTGCACTGTCCGTGTAGGCTCCATGATAATTAACTCCGGCATCAATACTTATTAAATCGCCGTCACGAACTTGTCGTTTGGAAGGTATTCCATGAACAATTTGGTCATTAAAAGACAGGCATAGTGTTGCTGGAAAGCCTTGAAAATATTTAAACGCTGGTTTCCCGCCAGACTTTATTATCAGGTTTTCGGCTAATTTATCTAGTTCTAATCCACTGACTCCAATCCGAACATGATTGATAACTTCTTTTATAACCTGATTTAATATTTTTCCCGATTGTTCCATCAATTCGATGTGTGACGAACTATTTTCCATTTGTATTGGTCCTTGGATTATTCTGATTGATCGCTATTTCAATTTGTTCGGCTATTTGTGAAATTGTCGGGCTGGCGTCGATCATTACCAACTCGGAACTTTGCTTCAAATAATTAATTAACGGTTCTGTTTCCTGATGGTATAGATTTAGTCTGGTTTGAATAGCCTCTGCCGTATCATCTGTTCTTTTGATTAAGGGATAACCGTCGTATGGACAACGTCCAAAACGATATGTTATTTTTGCCAATAAACTGAGATTTTTTACTTCCTCACCGTAAACCGTTGTTTGGCAATGTGAACAAATTAGACGATTAGTTAGTCTCTTTATGCTCAGTGAGTCACTTAACTCAAGATAAAGAACAAGCCGGTGATAATCCTTTAAGTGCTGAATAATGAATCTGGCTTGCTCAATGTTGCGTGGGTATCCGTCGAACAGCAAATTTGCTTTGGGATGTTTTTGAATTATTTCGACAACTGATTTATCCAGAATTTGGTCAGATAACAATTGTCCGGCTTTGATTTCTTCCCTGATTTCCTTGTGTTTTTTAGCTAATTTTCTGGCTATATCGCCACCCGCGATGCTGATAAACCGATGACGTTCAAGTAAAATACTTGCCTGTGTCCCTTTGCCGCTGCCTTGTGGTCCGATCAAAAAAACCGCTAATTTCTCCATGATCTTAATTTAGCACATCAAAAGGGTGCCGTCACTTTTACGGGAGACCAAACACCTTTCGGGCCTTTTTCCAGCGGTTGATCCAAATAGACTGTATATAAAATACCGTTATGTGTTACTTCAACGACAGCAGTTCCGTTGTTATAATCAATTGACTTTTGAACATACAAATCACCGGCGGCGAATTGAAATTGAGCTAGCAGTGGAGACATTTCTACTACTTCAGTCGGAACCAATCGGTAGGCAAGCTGACCGGTTCCGGCATCCGCATAACTCTGAGCTTCCTGTAGAACTTGTTTTTCCTCATCGTCTGGGGTAATTATGTAGGTTTTGGCTTGAATCGTAAAAGCTTCGTTTTTATCAGGAATTTTTAAAATTTGGCCGGCTTCCAGATTAGCGTTGTCCGATAAGCCATTGAATTTGGCAATGGTGTCCCAAGGTATATAAAAGTGTTGGCCAATAGTATACAAACTGTCGCCTGTCTGGACAGTGTATAAACTATAAGTCGGACTGGCTGCTTTGTTAGAAACAGTTGTTATGACGGTATTTTTTTTGGTGACGGGTTGTTTTTTGGCTGGCTGGTGATTTTTATAAAGCAGGTACACTAAAATTGCCGCAACAATAATTGCCGAAATTAATAAAATGCGATGACTCTTCACGCCAAAATTATATCAAAGATTTAATATTTATCGTAACTACTCATAACTAGTTGAGCATCAATTTGCATCATTGTCTCAATAATTACTGCCACGACAATTAAAATCCCGGTTCCTCCCAAAACAAGGCTTTGGTCTCCGGTCCATAATGGGACGATCACCGGCAAAATAGCTACTAAGCCTAAGAAAATTGAACCTATAAAAGTAATTCTGGATACTACAGATCCGATATATTTAGCAGTTTCCTGCCCTGGTCTTATTCCTGGGATAAATCCGCTTTGTTTTTGCAAATTCTCGGCAATCTGAGTCGGGTTCAAAATAATTGCCGTGTAAAAATAGGTGAAGAAAATAGTTAGAATAAAATAACTAATACCATAAACCAAAGCATTTGTTTGAGAGGAAAATGTATTGGCTAACCAGGTCGCAGAAACGGCTAACCAATGCGTCTTGACGTTTTCCAAAAATCTTCCGAGTAATTGTGGCACCATTAGAACAGAAATTGCGAAGATAATCGGTATCACGCCGGCAGTAGTAACTTTGATTGGCAAATATGTGCTTTGGCTGTCTTGCGTAGTTAGCCCCGTCGATCTTCTGGCATAAATGACCGGTATTTTCCTGATGGCATCGTTCATGGCAACAATGATCACAATTAATATAATGGCCGCTAAAACGAAAGCTAGAGTTGAGTATAATTGTTGAAAATCAATTGATCCGCCAGTAAAGATCAGAGTATATTTCTGAATCACGGTTGTTGGGATACTGGCTAAAATGCCAAAAGTGATTATTAACGAAACTCCATTACCTATTCCGTTTTCTGAAATTATTTCTCCGATCCAAAGCATTAGCATTGTTCCGGCTGTTGCTGTTGCCAACATGGAAACCAATTGCGGAGTTGTCCACGAGGCGATGATGCCCTGATTTTTTAACAACAGAAACATCGCGTAAGCTTGTATAACAGCCAGTGGAGCGGTTAGATAGCGCATGTATTGATTGACTTTTTGCTGTCCATAATCACCCTCTTTAGACAATGCGTCTAAGGAAGGAATAACCGTACCGAGTAATTGAATGATGATTGTTGCAGTAATGTAAGGTCCGACTGACATCAAGACAATAGAAAATTGTGCCAGTGAACCGCCCGAGAAAATATTTAGCAAGCCAAAAGCTTGATTCTGCGGATTACTAAAGAAGTTTTGTAGGCTCGTTTGGGTAACTGCAGACAAAGGAATATGGACCAAAATACGAGTCACTAACAAAAGAACTGTTGTAACAATCAGTCGCTGACGAAGTTCACTTTTGATAAGTAATTTTTGCCAGAATGATAACACTTTATTAAATATTCTTTAGTTTGTGACTGGTTAATAAATCATCTGCTAAATTAAATTTGGCGGTCATCTGAGTAGCGCCGATAATCTTAACCGGACGATCGATTCGTTCGATTAGTTTTTTATCCCAGAGCAATTCTTTAGTAATGGTTGTATTTTCTTCAAAAATATCTTGTAGTTGCTTCCAGCTAACAGTTTGCGGTTTATGAATTCGGCTAACCGTACCGTGAATCTTAGGCAGTCGTTGCATTAATGGAGTCTGTCCACCCTCGAATCTTTTTGGAATACGATAGCCTGCTCTCGATTTCTGGCCTTTTGTTCCCCGACCGGCGGTTTTTCCACCACCAGCAGAGATGCCGCGCCCTAAACGTTGTTTTTTAATAGTATGAATTCCAACCTGGTTCAACTGGTTCCTTTCTTCTGATGAAATTTTTGCAAAGCCAGAACGGTAGCCGCAACAATGTTAACGGAGTTGCTTGACCCGAGTGATTTGCTCAAAATATTTTTAATACCAGCTAATTCGACCACTGCTCTGACTGCGCCTCCGGCGATAACAGAGGTACCTTTCCCTGCTGGCATTAAAATTACTTTGGCTCCAGCGTGTTTCGCTTCAACTTCATGAGGAATTGTTTCATTTATGATCGGTATTTCGATTAATTGTTTTTTAGCTGTGCTGACAGCTTTTGTGGTGGCTGACATAACGTCACCTGCCTTACCGAGGCCATAACCCACCCTGCCTTTTTTGTCACCGATAACAACCAAGACCCTCGAGCGCATTCTTCGTCCGCCTTTTACCACTCTTGAAACACGGTCAACGCTGACAACTTTCTCCTCAAATTCCTTATTTGGTTTATCCATTTTTTCTCCGTCGATTTAAAACTTAAGGCCTTTTAATCTGGCCCCTTCAGCTAAAGCCTTGATTCGTCCGTGATAACGAAAGTGGCCACGATCAAATTTAATTGCCTCTTCCTTTAGTTTTCCTGCTGACTCGGCAATAAGTTGGCCAACCCGATTGGCTTTTTCGGTTTTATTAATTTTTTCGGTAATTTTTCTATCATCTGCGGCTGCCAATGTGTGTCCTTTTGCATCGTCGATCAACTGAGCATAAATATGCTTGCTTGAACGAAATACCGATAATCTAAGTCTTTGTGTCTTACCTTTGATCATTTTATGCCTTTGTTGCTTTTCCTGCTTTTCTTAATACGATTTCACCAACGTAACGTATCCCTTTACCTTTGTAGGGTTCCGGTTTCTTTAAGGCTCTTATTTGGGCTGCGGCTTCACCGACTCTGGCTTTATCGATGCCACTTATTGAAATTATGTTTTTTTCAACTTTAAAATGTATTTGGTCTGGTTGTTTAATTTTAATCGGATGCGAAAAACCCAAATTTAAAATTAATTCATCACCTTGTATTGCGGCTCGGTAACCAACGCCCTGTATTTCCAATTGGACGTTATATCCTTTAGTAACGCCTGTGATCATATTGGCAATCAAGGTACGCATTAAGCCGTGTTGTGCTCTGGAAAAGTCGCTGTCATCTTTTCGATTAACCAAAAGCAGATTGTTCTTTGTCTCAAATGTAATTTCCTCAGGTAATTTTTGCTGCAGCTGGCCGTTTGGTCCATGAACCGAACAAATCAGGCCATTTTTCTCAATCGTTACCTGATCAGGTATAATTATTGGTTGTTTTCCGATGCGGGACATATTTACTCCTACCAGACTTCACAGATTACTTCGCCGCCCATATGCTTAGAAAAAGCTTCTTTCCCGGTAACCAAGCCGGACGAAGTCGAAATAATAACTGTTCCGTTGCCACGAAGTGGTCTGGGAATTCTTTGATGGTCTACATAGACTCGTCGGCCCGGCTTACTGATGCGCTTAATCGAATGTACGGCAGGCTCAGTAGTATTATTGGTCTTCCCGGTAAACTTTAAGGTAAGTATTAATCTGGCAACTGGCTTAGCAGTTTTATCGATTTGGACAGATTCTAAAAAACCCTCTTTTTTAAGAATATCGGCTATTGCCAACTTTAATTTCGAATACGTTACATTAACCGTTTCTTTTCTGTTGCTGGCAGCATTTCGGATTATCGTTAAAAAATTTGCGACTGGATCAGTAATCATTATTTCTCCTACCAACTTGACTTAGTAATACCTGGTAATTGGCCGTTGGAAGCCAATTCGCGGAAGCAAATACGGCACAATTCAAAATCTCGCATAACCGCCCGTGGCCGACCACAAACCCGGCAACGGCGAATGATCCGGGTTGAAAATTTGGGAGGACGACTTGCTTTAACGATCATCGAACGTCTGGCCATTTATGCTCCTTCCTGATTTTTCGTAAAAGGAAAACCGAGTTTTTCAAGTAACGCCATACCTTCAGAATTTGATTTGGCGCTGGTCTGGATACTTATTTCTAGACCATGTATTGTTTTGATTGACTCATATGAAATCTCATTAAAATATGATTGTTCTCTAAATGCCAGGGTATAATTTCCATGGCCGTCAAATGAGCGTCTTGATAATCCTCTAAAATCGCGAACCCGGGGAATTGTAATACTGATTAATTTTTCCAAAAAATCGTACATTTTTTCGCCTCTAAGCGTCACCATAGCACCGACTATTTGGTTTTGACGTATTTTAAAGGCGGCAATAGCTTTTTTGGCTTTTGTTAATACGGGTTTTTGTCCAGAGATTAAGCTCAAGTTTTTAACAATCTCGTCTTTTGTTTGAGCATTGTTCATCTCGCCCCTTCCGACGTTTATAACAACTTTGATCAATCCCGGAATTAATTCTCGATTCGGGTAAGAAAACTCTTTCTGCAATTCTGGGACAACTTCCTTTTGATATTTTTCTTTTAAACTATTCATAATTTTAATCCAAGATTTCTTTACATTGCCGACATATTCTAACACGTTTACCGTCATCGAGCAATCTGTGGCCGACTCGCGCTCTGCGACCACAATGTGGGCAGACGATCGCTAAATTGGAAATATTAATCGGGCGTTCAACTTCTTGTATTCCACCCTGAGGTAAATTATTGCTTGGTCTTAAATGACGTTTAACCAGATTTAATTTTTCAACTAAAACAAGGCGTTCTTTCGGAAAGACTCTGGTTACTTTTCCTTTTTTCCCTTTGTCTTTGCCTGTTAAGACATAAACATTATCGTCTTTATGAATTTTAACATTCATTTTATAAAACCTCCGGTGCCAGGGATATTATTTTCATAAACCCGTCTCGCAATTCTCTTGGTATTGGCCCAAAGATTCTGGTGCCCTTTGGAACCCAGCCGGTTTTTTCCTTGTTAATTATAACCGCTGCATTTTGGTCAAAGCGGATGTAGCTGCCGTCGGCCCGGCGGAATGGCTTTGTTTGCCGAACTATTACTGCTCGTACGACTTGTTTTCGCTTAACAGAACCGTTCGGGGTTGCTAATTTTACCGAAGCGGTAACAATGTCTCCGATTTGGGCTCCGCGGCTTGAAGTGTTTCCGAGAATCGTAATTACTCCCAACTCTTTAGCGCCGGTGTTGTCTGCGACGATTAATTTTGTTTCAGGTTGAATCATTGCTTCTTTTCCTTAATCGTTTTGATTGTCCAGGCTTTCTTTTTAGAAACCGGTTTGCTCTCGATAATCTCAACAATGTCTCCGGTTTTTACCTCAAATCCTTTACTATTGACTAATAAATGATTGGTTCGACTGAAACGCTTATGATATTTCGAATGGATTATTTTGTCTTTGATAACAACACGGACTGTTTCCTGTCCGCTGATTCTGTCCACTTCTACAATTTGACTTGTTGTATTCATGGTCTCACCTCGTGATTAACGGTTTCCAACCTGGCAATTTTTTTTCTTAATTCTTTGACCTGATTAGTTTTTTTATCTTTTTGCAGTGATATGGAAACCTTTAGTCTGACCAGATCGTCCTTCATTTTCATGATTTCCTTGCTAATCTGCCCGTGATTACTGTTTCTCCACTGTTGTAAAAATTCCTGATTCTT
This sequence comes from bacterium, assembly GCA_027364665.1. Taxonomy (GTDB): domain Bacteria; phylum Patescibacteriota; class UBA1384; order CAJBMM01; family CAJBMM01; genus DAHXOW01. The sequence continues at coordinate 31,643 of DAHXOW010000044.1, forward strand.
TTTCATCTTTACTCTACCTCGTCCTTTATGACGAACTTACTAGCCATAGGCAATTTATGCTGGGCAAGCCTCATTGCTTCCTTAGCGACTGATTCGTCTACTCCATCCATTTCAAACAAAACGGTTCCTGGTTTTACGACAACCGCAAAATGGTCAAGGCTGCCTTTTCCTCCGCCCATTGTTTTTTCGTTGCCGCCTTTTGTAATTGGTTTGTCTGGGAATATTCTGATAAAAACTTTTCCTCCGCGGCGGATATATCTAGTCATTGCTCGTCGTGCCGCCTCAATCTGTCTGGAGGTTAACATGCCTCGGTCAACGGCTTTAATTGCAAAAGTTCCAAAATCAACCGATAATCCTCTGGTTGCTACGCCAGCCATTTTTCCGCGTTGTACCTTACGATGTTTAACTTTCTTCGGCAGTAGCATCTGTTTCTCCTAAATATATCCAAACTTTTATACCAATAACTCCATAAGTTGTCATGGCGCGTTCTTGAGCGTAATCAATATTGCTTCGCAGAGTGGATAAAGTGGCGCTTCCTTGCGCCATTTTTTCTACTCTGGCAATCTCAGCGCCGTTTAAGCGCCCTGCAACGTTTATTTTTATCCCTTTGACACCGGCGGCCATTGCTTTTTCAATTGCCTGGCGCATTGCTCTGCGATATGAAACCCGTCGTTCAATTTGTGAGGCAATATTTTGAGCCACTAACGTCGCGCGGGCATCGGCTTTTTTTATTTCTTCGATATTTAATCTAATTCGAGATCCGGCAATTTTTTCCAACTCGTTTTTTAAATCAGTGACCCCTGATCCGCTTCGTCCGATTATCAAGCCCGGTTTGGCTGTCTTGATTGTTATGTTGATTTCATTGGTTCCGCGAGCTATCAAAATAGCGGCGACGCCAGCGTTCTTATATCTGGCAGTAATCATTTTTCGGATTGCTAAATCATTATGCAATAACTTGGCATAATTATGTTGGCTGAACCATTTAGATTGCCAGTCCAGATTTAAGGGCAAGCGAAAACTGATTGGATTAATTTTACGCCCCATGTTGCTTCTCCTTCTGATCGGTTAGGCTGATGTATAAATGCGACCAATGTTTATTAATCGGTTTACTCGAACCATGAGCGGCAAGAATACGTCTTTTTAATTTCTGTCCCTCGTTACAGTAAGCACGGCTTATGGCTAAATTATCTTCCTCAATGCCCTTTTCTTTTGCAGAGGCGATGGCCGATTTTAAAGTCTTCAAAACATCTCGGGCGCCTTGTCTGGGGACGTATTCCAATTCATTCTTCGCTCTGGTGACTGACAGTCCGTGAATTGCCGCCAAAACCAGACGAATCTTGCGCGGTGCAGTTCTAATGTTCTTACTTTTAGCGGTAACAATCATTTCTTCTTTTCCATTTCAGCGGCTTTCTTTCCGCCGTGTTTTTTGAATTTACGCGTCGGAGCAAATTCGCCTAATTTGTGACCAATCATATCTTCAACGATATATACCGGGACATGAATTTTCCCATTGTGTACTGAAATGGTTAACCCGACCATCTCCGGGAAAATCGTAGATGACCTGCTCCAAGTTCGGATATTGGCTTTTTCTCCTGGTTTTACAGCTTGAACTCTGGCTAACAACTTGGCTTCGATGTATGGACCTTTTTTAAGTGATCTGCTCATGATATTGACCTTTATTTCTTTTCTCTTCTATGAACAATCATCCGGCTGTTTTTATGGCGATCTCTGGTTCTTCTGCCCAAAGCGGGTGATCCCCAAGGAGTTTTAGGATATTTAAGTCCGATCGAATTTACTGCCTCTCCTCCGCCATGCGGATGGGTGTTCGGGTTCATTGCTTTACCTCTGACCGTCGGTCTTATTCCTAGCCAACGCTTTCGACCAGCCTTTCCGATGACAACTGTTTCATGGCTTTCATTCGAGACTTCGCCGATGCAGGCCATGCAACGGTCGTCAAACCGGCGCAATTCTCCGCTCGGTAGTTTTACCAAGACCCGATTTTCCTCATGAGCCATTATTGTAGCAGATAAACCGGCGCTTCGCACGACCGCCGCTCCATTACCGGGTGTTAATTCAATGTTGTGGATAGGAACACCTGTCGGAACGTGTTTCATTTGTAGGCATGAACCGGCGCTTATCTTAGTTTTCTGTCCGCTGCTGACCTGATCACCCTTTTTTAATCCTTTAGGGGCAATAATGTATGATTTTTCTTTTCGGTCATTTTCAATCAGGGCGATGAATGCGCTGCGATTCGGGTCATATTCAATTGATTTTACCTCAGCATTACCGTCGACCTTACGTTCGAAATCGATCAGGCGATACATTCTTTTATGACCGCCTCCGCGATGACGGACCGTAATTTTACCTTGATTATTTCTGCCACCGTTTTTGGTTAAAGGTTTGAGCAAGCTTTTTTCCGGTTTTTGACGGTCTAGTTCTGAAAAGTCTTGCGAGACCAAAAATCTTCTGCCCGGACTGGTTGGTTTATTGATTTTATTTTTCATCTTGTTCACCCAAATTAAACTCGGCGATTTTCTGATTGTCTTTCAGACGGACGATCGCTTTATGGATTGCTGATCTTTTTCCAACGAATCTGCCTCGTGTTTTTACTTTCCCTGGAATATGCTGCAGATGAACGTCAATCGGATCAACTTTATACAATCTGTGCACTTCAACTGCTACTTTCCCCTTGCTTGTTCCTGGACGTACTCGAAAAGTATATTGGCCTTTGGCTGCCAATGACAAACTTTTTTCGGTGACTTGAGCTTTAATAATATTATTCATTATCTTTTACGGTCTTTTCTGGTGTTTTGTTAGCGTTGCTTTTTTTCTTTATAATCTCATCAGATTTTTTGGTAATTTCTTTTACGGTACCTTCTTTAAATAAACCAACAAATGCTTTTCGATTGAAGATTAAATGATCCTCACCGAAAATAATCCCAGCATGGAATTTATTCAAAGAAACCAAACGGACATTGGCTAGGTTGCGGGTTGAGGTTTTTGTATCGGTGTCATTTTCGTCAACGATTAGACTTACGGGATAATGATCAAGCCTCAACGCAGCTAAAAACTCAAGGCCTGATTTTGTTTTTTTGTTAAACGCAAATTGATCGACGACCGTAACTTTTCCTGATTTTAATTTTTCCATCAACATACCATATGTGGCTGATTTTCTCATTTTCTTCGGTAAAGAAGTGGCAAAATTATCTGTGTTCCTTGGCCCAAAAGTCACTCCCCCGCCTCTCCATATCGGAGATCTTCTCGATCCGGCTCTGGCTCTCCCGGTACCCTTTTGCCTCCACGGTTTTATACCACTACCGGTAACTTCTCCGCGATCCTTTGTATGAGCAACGGAGGTTCTGGCGTTGTTTTGCAGGAAATACAAGATCGCCGAAGAATGACTTGGGTTAATCTCCGTTTCGATTCCGGCTATTTCTAACTCAGATGTCTGTTTGCCTAAATTGTCAACGACTTTGATTTTCATTGGCTTATTCCGGATATTCTAATAATATTCCCTTTTGCTCCGGGTATTGCTCCTTTGATTACAAGCAGGTTTAATTTTTTGTTACTGTCAACTAATTCAAGATTCTTGACTGTAACCTGGCTAGCGCCCAGATGTCCGGGAAGTTTACGTCCTTTTAAAGTATGTTGAGGAAACATCGAACCGACCGATCCGGGGCGACGATGATGGTCGGAGCCGTGGGTTTCTGGTCCGCGGTGATGATTGTGTCGCTTAATTACCCCGGCAAATCCCTTTCCTTTACCAGTGCCGGTCACTTTGATCTTTTTGACTGCCTCAAAATCCTCAACGGTAATCGATTGACCGACTTTTTTTGTTTCTTGATCAATCGTAGTTTTGAATTCCGCTAAGTGTCGAAAATGACTGTGTCCTGCTTCTGGTTTGTTTAATTTATGGGTTTCATCAAAACCGATCTGAACATTATTTCCGCGGATGGCTGTTATGGTACATGGACCAGCTTGAACCACTGTCACCGGAATTACTCCTTTGTCAGTATGGATTTGAGTCATTTCTAATTTTTTACCCAATATAAACCGTTCCACGCCTTCTCCTGGCAAATTTACGGATCTTGCTTCCTTTAAAATTCTTCTGAAGCAATTATCCTTTCTCTACATTTTAATTTCTACATCTACACCGGACGGCAGGTCCAACGACATTAACGCGTCAATTGTCTTGCTTGTTGGCTCCACTACATCTATCAAACGTTTATGAACCCTCATCTCAAATTGTTCTCGTGAGTCTTTGTGAACGTGAGGAGAACGAATGACCGTGATGATTTTCTTATCGGTCGGTAAAGGCACCGGACCTATAACGGAGGCCCCGGAACGCTCGGCGGTTTGAATTATCTGATCAGCTGACTTGTCAATAATGCGATAATCATAGGCCTTGAGTCGGATTCTGATTCTCTGCTTTGGGTCGTCTTTCGTCTTTACCATCTTGATGCGCCAATCCTACTCAATTATTTATTAATCTTTGTAACGATGCCAGCTCCGACTGTCCGTCCTCCCTCGCGGATAGCAAAATGCATGCTTGCTTCCATAGCGATTGGTACGATCAACTTAACATCCATATTGATTTTGTCTCCAGGCATAACCATTTCTACGCCTTCCGGAAGGATAACTTCTCCGGTTACATCGGTTGTTCGGATATAAAACTGCGGCTTATAACCCTTAAAGAATGGCGTATGACGTCCACCTTCCTCTTTGGTTAATATGTAAACTTCGGCTGAAAAATCTGTATGAGGAGTAATGCTGCCAGGTTTGGCTAAAACCTGTCCTCTTTCGATATCGTCACGCTCAATACCTCTGAGTAATAATCCGACGTTATCACCGGCTTGACCCTGATCAAGAAGTTTTTTGAACATCTCAACGCCAGTAACAACAGTTTTGCGGGTCGGTCTGATTCCAACAACATCGACTTCTTCGTTTACTTTGACGACTCCTCTTTCTATTCTGCCTGTTCCGACAGTTCCGCGTCCTTTAATTGAAAATACGTCCTCAATCGGCATCAAAAACGGCTTGTCGAGATCTCTTACCGGTTCGGGAATGTATTCGTCAAGCGCGTTTAGTAGTTCCATAATTTTTTCTTCATATTTCGGATCTCCCTCAAGGGCCTTCAAGGCTGATCCGCGAATAATCGGGGTGTTGTCGCCGTCAAATTCATATTTATTGAGTAATTCACGGATTTCCATTTCAACCAGATCGAGTAATTCCGGATCTGAAACCATATCGACTTTGTTCATGAATACTACAATTCGCGGTACACCAACTTGCTTGGCCAATAAAATATGCTCTCTCGTTTGTGGCATAGGACCGTCTGTTGCGGCTACGACCAAAATAGCACCATCCATTTGGGCGGCGCCAGTGATCATATTTTTCACATAGTCTGCGTGTCCTGGACAGTCAACGTGGGCATAATGACGCTTTTCTGTTTCGTATTCAGCATGTGAGGTAGCAATGGTAATGCCTCGGGCTTTTTCTTCCGGAGCGTTGTCAATTTCCTCAAATTTTTTGGCTTTTGCCAATCCCTTCTTAGCCAAAACAGCCGTAATTGCTGCTGTTAAAGTGGTCTTTCCATGATCAACATGACCAATTGTGCCGACGTTAATATGCGGCTTTGTTCTCTCGTATTTTTCTTGCGCCATTTAGCTCTCCTTACTCTTGACCTATTAGTGTTGTTACTATAGCTGATTAATCTGAAAACGTCAACGCTTAGTTGACTACTATTTGATCTTACCGCTGACTATTGATTCCTGAACGCTGTTAGGCACTGTTTCATAGCGTTCAAACTCCATTGAATACGAGGCTCTGCCCTGTGACATTGAGCGAAGAGTGGTGGCATAGCCGAACATTGAAGCAAGCGGTACGGTAGCATCGACGACTTTTGCGTTTCCTCTTTCTGACATTTGCATAATTTGACCACGCTTAGAATTTAAATCACCGATAATATCACCCATAAACTCTTCCGGAGTCGTGACTTCGATTTTCATAATCGGTTCCAGAATAACCGGATCGGCTTTTTTAACTGCGTCTTGTAAAGCCATCGATCCGGCAATTTTAAATGCCAATTCTGACGAATCGACTTCGTGGAACGTTCCATCGTACAAAGTTACCTCTATTCCCTCGACTGGGTAACCGGCAATTACGCCTTTGCTCATAGCTTCCTTCACGCCCTGTTCAACTGCCGGAATATATTCCTTAGGTATTGCTCCGCCAACTATTTTGTTGTTGAAGATGAATGGTTCGTTGTCGGCGCTTGGTCCGACTCTCAAAAAGACATGTCCGTATTGACCGCGGCCGCCTGATTGTCGAATGAATTTTCCTTCCTGCTCAACGGTTTTTCGAATAGTTTCACGATATGCGACTTGAGGTTTGCCTGACTGTACCTCTACTTTAAATTCACGTTTCATTCGATCTACGATAATCTCGAGGTGCAATTCACCCATTCCAGAAAGAATTGTTTGTCCGGTTTCCTGGTCAGATTTGAC
>DAHXOW010000047.1 GCA_027364665.1 bacterium
CAATTATATTGTTACCGCTAACGATATTTTATAGTTACTGATCTTTTAGGTATGATTCCACCGTTGTCACCAAATACTTTGGTTCTAGCTCGGCTTTAATATTTATTTTGGCAATCTGTAGAATGTCATCACGATTAAGAGGCCTAAAAACAATCACGCTGTCAAACCTATTTAACAGTTCTGGACTAAAAATACTTGGCAATACCTCGTTGATTAAAAATTCTTTGATGTCGTCATAGCTGTTGTTGTCAGCTACCTTCTGTTGAATTTCCACTGACCCAGCATTAGAAGTTGCAATAATTATGCTATTTTTAAAATCTACTAAATGACCAGCGCCATCCGTCAAATGCCCGTCATCAAAAACCTGAAGAAATAAATTGCGCACTTCTTTTGCGGACTTTTCAAATTCATCGAGTAGCAATAGAGTAAATGGTTTTGTTCTAACCGGTTCAGTCAATAAACCAACTGTTCTATCGGTGCCCAATAAACGCTCAGTTGAATCCGCATTGCTATATTCGGACATATCTAAACGCACCATGTTTTTACTGTTTCCAAAATATGAGTCTGATAAGGCTTTAGCCAATTCCGTTTTACCAACCCCGGTCGGACCGACAAAAAGAAAAGCACCAATCGGACGTTGCCTCTTTTCGGTTTCTGCTCTGGCCCTTTGCATCGCGCTTGCGACAGCGTCAACCGCTTCATTTTGCCCCACCACTCTAGTATGCAGTATCTCACTCAAATTCAATAAAATCTGTCCTTCGGATTGGCTTATATTTCCGATCGGAATACTCGTGTCTTTAGATATAACTGCCTCGATATCTGCTTTTTCAACGATTGTTTTACCCGCAGCACTGGCTTCGGTAGCCGCTTGATCTAACACGTCAATTGCTTTCTCCGGCAAAACTTTATCGTGAATATACTGGTCACTTAAATCAACTGCGCTTTCCATTGCTTTTAATGAGATTTCTATATGGTGCTGATACTCTAAATGGATCCCGATTTCTTCCATAATCTTCATCGCATTGACCTTGTTTACCTCATCAACTCGCACAATATCAAAATAATCGTTAAACTCGGCTATGGGCTCAATAAGCTCCCTGTACTCTTTTTCGCTAGCAGCGCCAACTATCTGCATCCTTCCACGGTCTAAAATCGGCAATAATAATTCAGACGAGCTGACTCCACCGGAGACCTCTGACGCGAGATCAGACAAGTTTGGAATATAAATTATGCAATTTCCGGCTTTTTCCCCCTCTGAGACAGCCTGTTCAAAGGTTGCAGCAAAGCCATGCTGATCAGCGTGCATAGCGGCCAAATCTAATTGTATAAGACGTTTGTCTTTCATAGGTTCAGGAACATCTTGAGTAAACATTTTTAAAGCAATCCTATTAACAATAGAAGACTTGCCGACTCCCGGCTCGCCAATTAATAAAGCGCTGTTTTTTGTTGCCCGACTCAAAACTCCTACTAACGTCTCTATTTCTGATTTTCTCACGCTTACAAACGGGGCAAGGCCGTATGACGCCGAGATAGTTAGATCATGGCCGTATTGATTAAGCACTGGCGTTGGCGCTGAGGTCCAAGCCTGATTGCGTTCACCGGTATGAATTCTGGCTTCTCGCAATTTCTGATAATCGCGCTTTATATGGTCTTGAGCCGATAACCAACTAATAACAACCGCAAATTTCTCCGGAACGATATCAAGCTTGTTAAAATAACTAGAGATAGAAGACGATGATTCTAACATAGACAGGAAAATGTCTGCCACACCAAAAGAAAAATCCCCTCTCATCATGGCTCTTTCGGCACTTTTAATAAGCAACGTTCTCAAATCATCATCTAATTCCGGGGCATTGCTATTTAAGCCACTTTGCTTGTGATCAATGTTATTTGATAAATCGCTTAATAAAGACTGGCTACGAACCTCAAGACGATTAAGTAAATTCAAAAAATAAGAGCTAAGAGAAAACTCTAACAGTAAAAAATCAATGGTCAATTTCTGTCCTCTTTTAAAGGACTGGCGCAATCCTTCGACCAGGATAGATCTTGTACCTTGATCCAAGTAATGAAAAACATCATCTTTTGATGTACTGTCTAACCTTCTTTTGATTTCATCCAATAAGTAAATAGACGGCAACAATATCAGACAAAATAACCAAAACAACCTTGATCCGAATGAGCCATTCAACAACACATCACTAAACTGAGTAGTACGAATTAAATTAGACACAGAATAGAATAATATGTAGAGCAGCGCGATAAGAACTATTAACCATGCAACCAAACGACCGATCTGCCTTATTAGTCTGTCAGACTTCCACTCCGCAAGGAATTGCTGTGTGCTTTGTTTAAAGCCAATGGACGGACGATTCATTTTATGACCTCAAATATAAAAAAGAAGGGCAAAACATACCATAGCGATAATGTCACCGCCAAAAACAAGAAAACCATTGCTTCGCCAAACAAACCAATAATAATTCTAATCAAACGAATAAAAATACCGATTAATCGTCCCTGCCAAGTCGGGTCCTGAAAAATTGCTTCTCCAAGATGATGAGACATCGCCTGAATGGCAAAAACATCACCGACCAATCCAATTAACTCTAATCCGGCTCGCCAAATCCGCTTCGGGATAATTACACCCCACCAGCGGACGAATCCGCTTTCTCCAACTATCAGAGACAACACGCCCCTCTCTTCCCTAGATTAATTTAAGTATATGCAATAGTCTTACTTTTAGCCAGTCGACTGAGATTTGTTTTTTATTTGTTATCGACAAAACCGATAAATTTAATTGATTTGATTATTTTCTTAGAAGAGTATACGAGTAAAACACTTTTTTTCTAAAACGCAATTGGTAGCCTCACGGGGAGTCGAACCCCGGTCGGCAGGATGAGAACCTGCCATCCTAACCACTAGAAGATGAGGCCGAAACCTATCTCGCATAGTAGCATAAATAACTGGCTAGTCATAGAAGCGTAACGAGGAAATGATTTGTCGCAAAAAATCACGGCTTATCGCATACGAAACAATTCCAACATTTATACCACGGTCATTAAAAGTAGCCACAAGCCGACTCGGATTAATCGGCAATTTCGATGCGTTTTGTGGTTGGCCAATCGTAACAGATACTTTGTTTCCGTTAATATTCAATGTCTGAGTACTGCCTATCGCAACAATCGGCAATGCTCTTGACAACTTATCAGTTTGGTAAATATATAAGCTTCCTTGCCCTGGTAGAGTTTCGGCTGGAAAAACCCAATCTAAAACCAGTAAATGGCTACCGCGTTGGTAATAGCTCTCTCCGTTTGAACTGGCAAATAAGGACCCATCGGGTAATTTGGTTGGTATCAATGCCTCATATGGCACGTGAGTGCGCTTAACAAAACGCTTTGCAGATTGGTTCTGATACAGAACCATAACCACGATGGCCACACCTATTAGGCAAAGCGAGACAGTTATCAAGAGAATTTTAAAAAGTAAAGCTTTTCGCTGTCTCATAAACTTTTTTTATCCAAATTAAGCCGATTACAACGATCAAGGCAAGAAATGAAATCAGATGAAACAACAATAAAGAAAGCCATCCGTAGTGACCGATTAGGGAAACATCCTGATAGGTAAACCAGGCGCCCAAACTAGCAACTATGAGACTCAAAACGATTGCCGCCAATCCGGGGCCAGAATTGCTCAGCATGTTCGGATCCGACTCATGAAAATTTGGATAAGTCATCCCGATACCAAGCTGTAAAATACCGATCATAATCGAAATTAGAACAGCATACAGCAAAAAGGCTAATTTCATTAATGTCACAAAGGGCAAAACAGCTGCTGATATTCCGCCCACTACAATACCTAGTAACAAAGCAAACAATAGTCCAACTATCCATTTAGCCCTAAGCAAACGACCAAGCGAAACAGGGCAAGACCACAATAACCAGCCCGACTGACCTTCAAAACTCATCATTGGAAAAATAAACCTCAAAAGGATCGTCGAGACAACGTATCCCGCAACCACCAGCAATGCCCCAAAGAAAAAGTTGCCCCAATGCCCAGACATATCCGCGCGACTAACAACAAATAATACTAGCACATAAAACGTCAACAGTATCGCTACAAAAATAAGTTGGGAGCCTGTTCTCAGTTCGCGCCAAATTTGAATAGCCTCTTTTCTTTCCAAAATATATCGCTGATTCTCGAACCAATCTCTTGTTTTTTTGGATCGTACCGTTACCAAGCGTTGAAAAACGCTTTGCAGGCCAGGCCAATAATAATTGGTCGACGCTATTCGTAACGCATACCAAACAATAACAAAATAAATTACAAGCCAAACAAGCGCGAGAATCGCTTGATTTCCGCCAATCGTCCAATTTATAAGTTCCGATAAATAATAGCTGGGGAAAAAACGAGAAATCGGCCCCGCGAAGACACTGAGATTGGGCGCTATGCCGTTAATCGCTGCCTGACTAATTCGATTGACATTTGGAAGTACGGCCAAAGCCATGGCAAATAACCAGATAAAGACGAAACAAGAAATGACTATTTTTTTTGCAACCGGGGGCAAGGTTCTAGTAAAAAAATTGCCAAAAATAACAATGACACTGCCCAGTGCCCCAGCAAGAAAGCAAAGAGCCACTAAACATAACAGGGTTATTAAATAATAAATAACTCCCCCCCCAACAACCATACCAAAAGATATAAGAGCCGGGGCACCCAGCGCGATTACTCCCCAACCAGAAATAATTATGGATTCCAAAACCTTTTCACTAATAATAGAATCAGCGGTCAACGGAAAAGAGAGAAAGAAAGGCAGATCTGGGGACTGGTAAGCAAGGCTTGCGGTTGTAATAGCGCTACCAAGAATAAATAACATGAATAATAAAGTTAACCCTATGTACAAAGCATATATACCCAACTGTGAATTTGCACTGTTGTTTTTTAGAAAAACAAATGATAGGTATGAAAACCAACCGACAGCTAGCATAACGCCAAACATTAAGAGCACAAATAAAGTTATGATAAACCTTTGGACGACAGAGGCCTGTTTCCAAAAAAATTTGCTCAAATGAAAACTGATTTTAAAAAAAGGATTAATTATCATTAGGTCAATGCCAAAAACAACTCTTCTAAACTTCCCTGCGTAACATTGACCTGCCTTTTTAATTCAGCAAACGATCCACAAGCGACTAGGTTTCCTCGATTAATTATTGCCAGCCGATCACAAATTTCCTGAGCTATTTCAAGCGTGTGCGTTGAGACAAAGACCGTCATTCCTTGTTGCCTTGATAATTTAACCAGCAGCTCCTTGATTGTTCTAATGCTTTGCGGATCGAGTCCGGACATTGGTTCATCAATAATTAAAATATCAGGCTTGTGCAATAAAGCGGCCACAAACATCAATTTTTGCCTGGTTCCCCTTGAATAGGTATAAAACGGTAAATCGATATCGTCTATGGTAGGGAATAAACCAAGATAGGTGTTAGCCATATGTCTAGTCTCGTGGTTGGACAAACCCCAAACTGAACCGACAAAAAACAGGAACTCTCGCCCCGTTAGATAACGGTAGACAAACGGATCGTCTGGGACGTATCCTATAATTCTTTTAACCGCCACAGGATCTATCGAGATATCTTTATCACCAACAACTATGCGACCATCATCAGGCTCAAGAATACCGGTAATCATGCGTATTGTCGTTGATTTACCCGCTCCGTTCGGCCCCAGAAACCCGAATATTTCACCTCGTCGAACCGATAGATCCAAACGCTTAACAGCTTCGATGCGACCGAAGTTTTTGCTAACGCTCTGAAGCTCTATCGCATTATCACTCAAAATACCCCTCCACAAACCCAACTGACAATAACTCGTTCGTTTTTCTATCAATAATTCTAACATACCAGATACTTTTTGCTATACTGGTACCTTGATAAGCCTGGAGGTCAGATGGATCCATTCGTTTTAATTATCTTTGGAATAAGCGGCAATCTGGCTCAAAATAAATTGCTTCCTGCTTTATACGACATGATTAATAAAGGAATACTTACTGATCAAATAACCATATTAGGCAGCGCTCGAAAACCGATTGGCGAACAAGAATTTAAAGAACTTATCATCACTTCAATTAAAAACAACCGAACAGATACTTATGATATAGACGCCGCGAAACGGCTCACTGAAATAACTCATTATATCCAGGGCGACCTTACCAATGCTGATTTTTACTCCAGATTAAAAATCAAATTAGACAACATGAAAAAAAACAACGAGAGCTGCAATAACCATATGTATTATCTGGCGACATATCCTAATTTATACTCAACTATTTTCAAATATTTGGAAAGTTCCGGACTAAACAAACCGGATTGCGGTTGGGTTAGGTTAATGATTGAAAAACCGCTGGGAAGCGATCTAAATTCGGCTAAAATTCTCAACAAAACTTTGAGTAAATTTTTCAAAGAAAATCAGATTTTTCGCCTTGACCATTATCTGGGCAAAGAAACCTTGCAAAATATCTTGGCTTTTAGATTTGGCAATGAGTTATTTGACCCTCTGATACGCAACAAATATATAGACCATATCCAAATCACTTCTGCAGAAACATTGGGCATTTTGGACCGCGGGTTATATTATGATCAATTCGGCGCCCTTAAAGATGTTGGCCAAAATCATCTCTTACAAATGTTGGCGTTTATGACCATGGACATGCCTAAAAACCTTAGTAATTTGGAAGTGACAAAAGAAAGATTAAACGTCATTAATCAACTGACAATCAACCCAAATAATCTAATCCTTGGGCAATATGACGGTTACCAAAATGAGTTAAATGTGAAGCAGGGCTCAGACACCAATACTTTTTTTGCCCTAAAAACGACCCTGAACCATCCTAGGTTAAAGGGTGTACCGGTATATTTTAGAGCCGGAAAAAAACTAGCACAGGCTGCCACAGAAATTTCAGTAGTATTTAAACCAGGAAAACACCCATTGTTCGACCAGAGAACAAATAATAACGGGCAAAATGTCTTAATCTTTCGCATTCAACCAAACGAAGCGATTGTTATTAAAATGTTAATAAAAAAACCAGGCAAATCAATGCAGCTGAAACCAGTTTTTATGCAGTTTTGTTATCGTAATCTACCAGACACATTACCAGACCCATACGAAAATTTACTTCTAGACGCCCTCGAAGGAGATCAGGTTTTTTTTAATAATGCCGCAGAAGTTGAGGCTCAATGGAAGTTTATAGGAAAATTCAGTAAGCAAAAACACCCAGTTGAGCCCTACTCTCCAGGAAGTTGGGGACCCGAATCTGCCGTAAATCTGATTAGATCAGATAATAGAGAATGGCTCGAACCGTCAATGGAATTTTGCCAAACATAAGTCTGGTTATTTGTTAACCTCGTGCCGACCGAATTGACCTCTCAATGCGGAAACTACGCGATTGCGAAAATTATCAGGCTCATTAGCCGAACCAATTCTTACCTGTAGCGAGGCGCTAATCACCGGAATGGAAGCATTCATCTCTTTTGCGACATTAACCGTCCAATCCCCCTCTCCGGTATGAGAAATCACGGAGCTGATGTCCGAAAGATTTTGATCATGGGCCAAAGCTTTTTCGGCCCATCCAACCAAACGAGAAGAAATAACTGATTGGTGGTCGTATAGCGAAAACAATTCGCCAAGATTATACTGAAACTCGCTTCGATACAATAAATCGGCCCCTTCTGCAATCGCTTCCATCATTCCATATTCGATTCCATTATGGATCATTTTTGCAAAATGTCCGGCCCCAGATTTACCCAAGTATTTATATCCGCCTTTGGCTGCAACAGCCTGCCATAGAGGCACGAGAAATTGATAATCACTTTCATTTCCACCAATCATTAAACAAGCGCCGCGTCGTGCTCCATCCGGCCCACCAGAAGTTCCGACATCCATAAAATGAATACCATTGTCCTTCAACCGCTTAAATCTCATAACTGAATCTTTGTAAAAAGAATTACCACCATCAATAATCACGTCTCCAGAAGAAACTAAGGGAATCAATTTATCAATAAAATCATCTATGAGTCTGCCCTGTGGCAGCATGATCCATATAACCCTCGGTAAAGACAGTGCTCGTACCAAACTCGACAGATCATTAACCGTCTCTGCGCCATATCTCCTTACTACGTCAAGCGGCTCTTGAGATCTGTTCCAAGCCACCACATCTATTTTGTGCTCGAGCAAATTTAAAACCATATTTTGGCCCATTTTACCCAAACCGATATAACCGATTTTCATGCTTTCTCCTTTCATAACAACACAATCATACGCCAAAAACCTTGACAAATATATTAGCTATCTCTAATATAAGAAACAGCATGGAAAAGGAACTGTTAAGAATATTTGCCAACCCAACCAGGGTGAAATTGATTAGCTGCCTGTCTAGTGAACCAAAAAACGTCAGCTCTTTAATTAATACTTGCGGGATGTCGCAGTCGGCAGTGTCACAGCATTTGAAAAAATTAAAACA
>DAHXOW010000049.1 GCA_027364665.1 bacterium
TAAATAATAAGCCGGAAAATTGATCTCTACCCCCAATATCTGACGTCCAGGAGAAACCGAAAAAAGCAAGCCTAAAAAAACAACGATTATTGCCCAATAGGTTTCCGTGGATAACTTTCTCCAATTTTTCTTCCAAAACGTCAACATACTAGCAACGATCAGAGTAACCAGCATTGTCCAAGTTAAAAATTGCGTTTGCTCAAAAAGATTGCCCTTTCCTAAATTTGATCTGACATAATTTTGTACCAACTGGCCAAAAAGCGGCTGATCGATGGCTGGCAATAAATAGCTCCACCAATGAGCCGAGTAATAGACCAATTCAGCCGGATCGCGATATGAAGCCACAACGCTAGATGACGGAGAAAAAAATAGATGGCCTGTCAAACTCACTGTTCCTAAAACAAACAGTGTCACGGACTCCAAAACGAACCACCATTGCTTTGGTTTAGATCGCCATTCAACACACAACCAAACCACTCCGCCAATTACGATCGGGATAAGTAAAATCAGATTATAATAGCTATCAGCCAAAGCCAGCAAAGCGACTAATGATACCGTTATGGCAGACCACCACCTTGGTTTTTTCCCCAGCTTAATGATCGACAACCAAAATAGCGGATACCAAAACCAATCTGCCAAAGTAACATGTTCGTATAACTGAAATTGGCGCCCGGGCAACAGTGCATAAATCAAACCAACGCCCAGTGACACCCAAAAGGAAACTCGCAAACTCCGCAATAAAAAAAACATTGCTAGAACAGAGACAAAGCTGCCCGTTACGACTAAGAAATTATAACTCGCCAAAGGAGAAAGCAAGGGATGTAAGACCAGGTGCAGAACTTCCGGAAACGGTTGCCTTGGCGCCTGATACCAACCACTCCCAAGACCTAACCAAAATCTATAAATAACCCCCAAAGGGTCGCCCATTAGGCCAAAAATTGTTGTCATCACTAGTTTCTCCGATAAGCGTCTCTAATATATTCCACAATGGCTACAATCAACGTCAAAAACATGTAAAAATAAGCATTCAAAGACATTGATTCCAGCGTGTTTGGATAAAAATACTCCGATATCATTGCTAACAACAGAAAAATAATAGAAAACAAAGCTGGGATAGCCGTTCGAAACCCTTGCCACCACAACGCGGTGGCAAACAATAGTAAAACACCACGTGAAAAATGATATTTTGCCAGCCACAAGGATATAGCAATCAGCGATAACCGCACACAAATAATTAATATTTTTTTATATTTTTTCATTTTTTGCTCTATTTTCAACCAATAATTTACGAGAAATGATTAATAAAACAACCGCTACCAATGTGGCAACGCTAAGCGCGCTACCATAAACGAAATAAATCATGGGTTGATAAAAAAGCGTCACATTTAAGTACATAGCACCATTGGCACCGGTTCGATAAGATGATTTAGATGTCGATTTAAGAATCGTGGCCTGATTAATATAAAACGAATTCAAGCCTATTTGATTTTTCTTGTGTGAAGAATTTGGTAAATAGTTTTTCTTGAACAGCATATCCAGCCACGAACATTTTCCTATGCAGATTCGCCAGTTTTGATCATACGCTTCTGAAAAATTAAGATTTATGGTCTGTCCACGCTGAACTACCAGACTCAATCTATATTCCGATGGATCAATGTAAGCATAGGAAACATTGTGATAATTTATATTGCCGTTGTTGATGTCAAGAGGCTTCGATGATGAGTATATATGACCCAGGCTTCCCGCATTTTCAAACACGGCAAGCTGATTAGCCTGTCCAAGATTAACTTTTTTCAAATAGTTTAATGATGACAGTGCCCGAATATACAACTGTCTATCACCGTAATATTCATATATTTCACCATCTACGTAATTTTGGAACATCGGAACAATTAAATAACGGATTGACGACAAGTCAAGCAACTTTTGACCATTGTTTTGATTCAAAGGAGCCATAATCTGCACTAGCGGTGCTTGAGCCTGGCCGCTCGTGTTAAACGCGTTCCATGTCTGCGAGCTCGCATCACTTGCATTTACGTATGGGTGCTGATAATCAAACGGCACCCAGCGAGAGGCAGTAGGAATCCACAAGGTTCGGAAAAATTGACTGTTCTTCATTCGTTCATTAAGATATTTTTGAAGCGAAACATATTCGCCGGGCTCGGTTCGACCCACAAATAAAGTACCTATGCTTTGGTTGAATAGGGGCTTCAAATTGAACAACAGCATAATTAACACGGCCAATCAAACGACTCGACAAACTACCGGCCGGCATTGCCACAAGCGTCCCAAACTTAGAGCAATCAGCCCCAAATAACCAACTGCGGTAACAAGATAAAACTTTGACGCTTCTCTGAAAAGAGAAAAGAAAAAAACGTGAACATATAACCACTGATACACAACAGGAAACGGTCGGTCAGACTGTTTTGTAAGAAAAATGCCAACTATAGTCAATAAAAGAAATAAAATTGACGCTAGTCGATATTTTTTTCCAATTTTCTTCTGCGTGAAAAAGAAAAAAAACAAAGAGACGATCGGAAAGAACCAAAAATACCAGATAATTGGCTGTTTAATGAAATTGTCGTTAGGAAAAGATCCTGTCCAAGAAGAATTAAATAGAGTTATCGCGTGGCTAATGTCAAAAAGCCAATTGCCAAATAAACCACGGTCGGCCACCGCAGCAATCTGCGCAGTCGCTTTACTAATTAGTGTTGGTAAAATCCAATAAAGGTTCAGTAATAAAGTAACCGCAACAGCACTAATTATTCCTATCAAGTACTCTCGTATTTGTTTTTTGCGCAAAAAAAGAAAATAAATAAATGAGATTAATAACAAAATAGAAGCTATGCGAATCTCATAGCCAATACAGACAGAATAAATAATTGCCAGCAACAACCAACCGCTTAAACTATTTGTATCTAATACCAAATTCAAAAAATAAAGAAACAACGGAGCGAATGCATAAATAAACTGAATAGGCGGCTGAATAAACATTCCGTATGTCGTTGATCCATAGAAAATTGCTGCGGTAAAAGACACCTCTCGGTTATTGGTCAATTTTTTGATAAGCAAAAAAGGCGAAACGAAGCTGAAAATCGCGATTGGTATAAAGAACGTGAATTTGGTAGCCACGTCATAACTAAATCCCATTTTAGTTACAAATGACCAAACTATCTGAAACACATTAAAGGGTATTTGGATGTTTGGATTTCCGAAATCGCTATAATTCAGCCACGGTCCAGCAGAATGATTCATTTCTTTAACAACGTTACTTGGCCAATACCACCAATCACCATAAGTAATTATGTTTTGCAAATTAAACCAATTAAGGTGCGAGATTGCCGCGATAACAACCAAAAGAACTAAATAAAACCAGTCCTTGGACAACAATTGCTCGAGTGCATTTTTCCAATGTTTAGACAAAAAAACTTTGTTTTTCAACATGATTCATCTGGAACTGATTTTACACAGAATGATAATATTGGTCGATAATAACCCTCTCAAAATCGGCACCAGGTCGATCAATCGCCCAAACCGATCACTTCCTCCTCGAATCTGTACAATTTGCAGGTTGGCCTCTTTTGCCATTTCAACCGCCGATTTGAAAGTAAAAAGATGATAATGACTTTTGTCTAATATGCCCGTATCTGTGTACTGGAATTTACCAAATAATAAAGATAAACGAACGGTCCAGTTTGCAACGTTAGGAACAGAAATCAACACCATGCCGTCTTGCTTTAAATAATATTTAACAAAAAAAGTCAGCGTGTTTTGATAATCCGTAAGGTGCTCTAAAACATCAGCAAAAAGCAATACATCAAACCGCTTATGCCATGGTAGTTTTGTTGTATTTTGTAAATCATACTCGATGGCATCGACATAAATTCGCTTAGCGCTTTTGACCGAGTCAGCAGACAGCTCTAGTCCCCAAAACCGATTGTTTCTTCTGTCGCTTGCGCCTATATAACCATCGTTGCAGCCAGCGTCTAAAATATCGTTATTTTGCCCAAGCAGTTTCAAGATTATTGAATGAGTTGATGTTTTTTTATTAGATAATTTATAATTGTTCATTCAAGCTCCATTGATAACCGAACGGTTTTTGAGGTGTTTTAGTTTTCCAAAACCATGATACATTTTTTTTATTATATAAGTATCACCAACCAACCTTTTTGACTGAATTTTACGTCGCTTAACTAGAATCCTGTGTAGATTTTTAATATTAAACACCCAGCCTTGAAAATATGTTAGAGCGATGTCTGGTCGCAGCATCATCAAAAAAACAATAATTTCTGCTACATTTTGTAATAAATAGACAGGAACGACCCAAAAAAGATTGGCGACTGAATAATTTTTCAAGAGCATTTGGAGGGTATTTTCATTGCGCCACAAAAAACGATGCCTATTTATTTTAGCAGAACTACTACCCATACCAGCATGATAAACAATTACAGAACGATCTAGGTAAAACGTTTTTTTGAGCAAATGCAGCCGCCAAAACCAATCAACCTCCTCTACGTACATAAAAAAGTCATTATCGAGACCAAAGGTCTGTTGATATGTTTTTCTGGAAAATAACAAGCAAACGCCGCTTAGATAAAACCCTTGGTCACTGCCCGTAGAATAAACCATGGTTGGGTGGCCAAAAAAATCTATCTTTGTAACTGTATTTGTTAAACGTTGATAGCCGTCATAATAGCCTTCTACGGGCCCGATAACATCAACTTTGTGTATAAAATAATCATCCAAAAGCTTACTGACAAAATTGGGCAAAAACCACGTATCGTTGTTTAATAATAGAATATAGTCTCCTCTAGCCGCGCCAATCCCTAAATTATTGCCAGCAGCAAAACCAAGATTAATGTCGCTTTTTACTATTTTTACCCACGGATAGTGTCGTTCAACAAAATCGACGCTACCGTCAATAGACGAATTGTCCACAAGCACAATCTCTATTTTGGGATAGTCTTGAGTAAACAGTGAATCCAGACATCTTTTAAGCCATTTTTTGCCATTATGATTTACGACAATAACTGATATTAACGGTCGAGGCGACTTAACGATTTTGTTTGGCATTTTCTCCCCACGCCATAAACAACACCTCTGCTTCGATAATTAAATTCATGAATAACTTTGACGGGCAGCTGAAAAACAATCTGAATCCATAAACCAGGCTTATCTGTTTACCTTGTCTATTTTTATCAACATTGCTGTCAATATAATCATTGAAATGGCAGGCATAATAGTATTTTTTTTTGACGGTTTGTAATAAGCTCAGTCTTCCTTCATTGTGAAATATAAAAGATTGCACGTGTACTAGTTTGCCCATCTGTTCAATTCTCTGAGACAAATCAAGGTCCACTACACTAATAAGTGATTCGTTGTATCCGCCGGTTGACAAACAGGCGTCTCTCTTAAAAAATCGAGCCGACTCAATCCAATCAACTCCTATATAAAATGATTTTTCTAATTTTTTGCATTTGGCCCAAAAACCTTGGCCAAAAGACTCTTCAGGAATAATTGCTCCGACCGTTCTTTCGTTTTTTTGTAAAGCACTCACACAGTCTTCGACCACATTTTTAGACAATTCCATATCCGAATCAACGATTAACACATACCCACCCACAGATTGTTTTACCCCAAAATTACGTTGCGCGGATCTTTCTGGCCCGTAATTAAATACTCTGGAAGTATATTTTGTTGCGATTTGTTTTGTGTTATCGGTTGAATTATTGTCGACAACAATTGTTTCGATAGCTCGATAGCTCTGCATTTCAATAGATTGCAACCATTTGGCAAGAGTTGGCCCCGAGTTTTTTGTTGATATAATTATTGAAACTAATTTATTTGGCATAATTCAATCCTTCTATAAAATCGCTGTAGCAATTAGCTAGGGTGTATGGCTCAGCAACGTCTCTGCAAGACGTAGCGCTAACTGGTATTCTCTCATACAATTCGATGATTTTATCAGCCAATCCTTTTGGCGTATTACGCCTGCAAACCAAACCATTTTTTCCGTCTACCACACTATCTCTTAGGCCATCAACGTTATAAACTATCGATGGCGTGCCATTGTTGCTCGCCTCAGTAGCTACCAAACCCCAGCCCTCCTTAATCGAAGTAAGCAAAACACATAAACTTTTTTGTAGTAATACCATTTTTTTGGATTCGTTTACCTTGCCCAA